>PGXU01000084.1 GCA_002839335.1 Spirochaetae bacterium HGW-Spirochaetae-4 | reverse complement strand
ATCTTCCCCTGTCGATGATGGTGTTTGAGACTTTCCTGTCCTTGAGCATCTCCTCGATTGTGGTGACCTGATCCTCTGTCAACTTGACCTGGTACTTGCATGTTCTCTTTCTTGCCATGGTTCACCTCCATTCTCATCCTACCCGAAGCAATTGGCAAGTGTCAATATTGTCTAAATATCATTAGGACAGAATACTAGTTCGATATGTTGGAAAAAGGCATCCATTGTTTTCTGAGAAGATGTTTTCCCGTGCCCCTCAACAGTACAGTAGACATGACCTGCGAGGTCACATCCTATCCCTATACAGATCTGATTTCTTGATAACCCGCGGTATTGTAGCCCATCATCTTTAGACTGGACGTCATTATTTCGCAACTTGTAGAAGGTCTCATCAATATAGGTTCTCCCGCCTAAAATGATATCGTCTTGGTATCCTTTGAGTGTAAAGCAGAGCTTAGAATTCCAGTAGTTCGTTGTAGTATCGCTATTTCTGTTTGACTTAGACACCGAGTTGAAGCTCTGTATTCGGAACAGGCCAAGAAGGTAGTCTATCCACTCACTTATAGGAATCTTGTGGTTGTCAAAGATGGTGCCAGTAGTGACAGTGAAAATCCTCCCGCAAGCTGAACCCCGGTAACGCCTTACATTATTCCTGGTGAACCCATATTTTGGATCTCCAGACTTTGACAATATCGACAGGTATCTAGCGAATATGAGTTCAACATCGTACTTTCACCAGTATCTGAAATCGAAGGATGCTTCTTTTTGTAGTTGCTCACATTGCTTGAGTCGATGAATGATTGCAAAGGAGTGGCATCATCCTTGTCTGTCCAAGGCGTTCTCTTCCTGGACGGTGTGTTACGCTTAGCCATTGTGGTAGTCCTAAGCACCAAGAGGACAATGGGCAGGGACTACCACATCTTCTGCACCACCGTCCTCTCAATGCTCCTAGACACTAACACTCTTTCCAATGATTTATCAAGCATTTACCAACTCTGTGCAAATGATGGTTTTTGTTAAGGGTTACTCAATGACTGTTCATGAGTTTCTCAAGTGCAGGATACAGAGCATTATAGATACCAAAGGATTTCATATACGCGGTGTACACTGTATCCGTCCCCGGTAAATAAGTCTTTCCTTCAGGGTGAAGAAATGGAATAGAGGGATCCAGTGGGTCTGAAAATATTTTTGCAGCAATACCGCCCATCAATGCAGCTCCATAAGCTGCAGCATCAGTACAATCCGTTGTCATATACTTTGCATGCAAAACATCGGCTTTCATCTGGCACCAATGTTCACTCTTGGTACCGTTCCCCACTGCAAGGATTGATTTGATCGAGAATCCCAAGAATTGTTCAGCATAGGTCTTGATCTGAAGCATGGAAAACGCTCCAGCTTCAAATACCGACTCCAACATATCCAGTTGAGTGTTGTCTAGGGACATTCCATACCACACCGCTTTTGCCTTCGGATTCCAGATCGGACACCGCTCCCCTGCAAGATATGGAAGGAACACCACTCCATGTGCGCCGGGAACAGCTTCAATTACTTTTTCATCCAACACAGAAAAGTCTTTATATTCAGTCAGAATATTTTTTCGCAACCAGTCGATCGCTCCGCCCATCATAGAATTTGCCCCGTGGGAAATCCAATAACCCGGAAACACGTGACACCGGTTCATGAACATAGAATTCAAGTTCGGCTTGTCCTGTACAAAGGTAAGTACACCTGAGGTCCCGGATGACTCAAAAGCCTGATGCGGATCAGTGAATCCAATAGCGAACGCTGCTGCTGCGGTATCACCCGAGCCTATGGCGACAGGCGTTCCTGCCGGAAGCCCCAAAGATTGAGCCACTTCAGCGAGGACTGTTCCTACACAGGTCGATGGAGGCACGACATCCGGCAATTTCTCCCTAGGAATATCGGCCATATGTAACAAATCGTCGTTCCAGTCTTGGGGATTTGCAAGCTGAAAAATACCTGAATAGGAAGCTTGGGTCGTGTCAATGGCAGATCTTCCGGTAAGTTTGGCAGCGATAAAACTGTTCAACATTCCAATTAGTTTGGTCGCTTGCCACCTCTTAGGCTCATGGTTGCGAATCCAACTCATGGTTGAAGAACTGCACGTGGAGACAGAACAGCGATTTCCCACGAAAGTCGAATAAGCTTCAGGACTAGGAAATTTTGCCAGATACTGTTCAGCCTCCGCCACTGCACGGTTATCCAGAAATGCAATACCATTGCCGAGTGGTGAAAAATCATCATCCATCGTTATGACCATTGGGCATGTTGTTGACAGACCGATTCCGATGATGGAAATTCTTGAGTTTGTCGCAATCTTTTTCACCGCGTGCCGAACCAAGGTCCAGTAATGGTTCACATCAACTTCAGTGAATCCTGGAGTTTTTGAAATGATAGCGATGCTTGCCTGTTCTTTCTGCACGAGGAAGCCGTTGAGGGAGAAAGCACAGACTTTCAGTCCACTCGTTCCAGCATCAATTCCCAAAAGCACCGGTTGCTTTTTCATGGTTCAAGTACCACTTTGATGGCCTCACCTGATTCAGCCATAGCAAAGGCTTCGGTGATCTTCCTAAGCGGAAAGGTATCAGTGACCAACTTCCCAAGATTGACTGCCCCGCTGGCAATGAGGCGGACCGAAGTCTTCATATCCCTTCGTTGTAACGCACTTGCTCCGATTACCACCAATTCATTATAGTGAATCAGATTTACATCCACCGGAGGCATCTCTCCGGCAGAGAATCCTGCAAACAAACTGATTCTTCCTCCTTTTCGCGCGATAGCTAAGGCCTCATTGACAATCTTGGGGTTACCGATCGCCAAAATGACGACATCTGCTCCCAACCCATCGGTCTGTTCTAGTACCATAACTTTCAGGGACTGTTTAATCGGATCTATAGTGATGTCGGCTCCGAAGTTTCCGACTGTTTCTCTCCGCATCCAATTTGGTTCACTTACAATGATCTTTGAAGCACCGGAAGCTTTTGCCACCATCATATGCATAATACCGATTGGACCAGCTCCGATGATTACAACGGTATCTCCGACTGAAATATTGAGCCTCCGTTGTCCGTTGATTACACAAGAAAGAGGTTCGGCTAAAGCTCCGACAGTAAAAGGAACATGAGTGGGAAGTTTCTGGATATTTCCTTGAG
This sequence comes from Spirochaetae bacterium HGW-Spirochaetae-4, assembly GCA_002839335.1. GTDB lineage: Bacteria > Spirochaetota > Spirochaetia > Sphaerochaetales > Sphaerochaetaceae > UBA8525. The sequence goes on along the minus strand of PGXU01000084.1, from coordinate 11,348 downwards.
TTATAAATTTGGATGGAATTTTAATATATTCAGCGAAACATCCGTCATATTCATAACCAAGTGCGACTCTATTTTGACACACATTTTCCATTCCATTCAAACAATAGAAACAGCCTCCGCACGGTAATACGGGATCTAAGCACACACGTTCGCCTACGACAAATTCAGTTACCTTGTCACCGACTTGGGCCACTTCTCCTGCAAATTCATGGCCTATCACCGAAGGATATCTTACGCCTTTGGTCTTCTTGCCATGAAAGATACGCAAATCTGTTCCACAAATTGAAGCTGCCTTCACCCGTATTAGCAATTCTGATTCATCAATTTCGGGGGGCTCAATTTCCATATAGACTAGTTCGTCCACCCGTTTCAATACGCCTGCGTTCACTTTTGCTTCTCCTAATATAACTCTACTTCGCATTTGCTTGATAGACAACCAACGCTTCATCAACAGAAACATCATCATGAATCAATGCCTTTAAGGCTAGGACCACAGCTGTAGGATACTTGTCGCCCCAAACACTCCTTCCAAAAGTCACACCCGCAAGACCTATATCGAGTGCAATCCTTGTCATGGTCAGGTAATCTACCAGTTCGTTTCCTGCAGCACCACCAGCCAAACAAACTTTAGCAGGACATGCTTCAATCACTTTCTGGAAGGACTCAGCAGAACCGCTCCAAGTCGTTTTAATGATATCAACACCAAGTTCAGCTCCAGCTCGTACAGCGTATGCTAACCTATCTGCTTCCAAAGAATCCTTCACCATGGATCCCTTGGGATAGATATGAGCTACCAGCGGCATTCCGGCTATATCCGCTTCCTTGCTGATTTTTCCGAGCTGTGTAAGCTGGGTAGCTTGCTCAGGACCTCCGACAATCATTCCGACGGATATCGCATCGGCACCGAGAGAAACCGCTTCTTCTACATCTGCGACCTGGGTGTCATAATAAGGATGATACGGAATCGAATACGACGTAGATTTCATGATCAGAGCTACTTTTCCTGCATAAGGCTGGAACCAATTCCTTGCAATCCCCTTATGGAGAGTTACTGCATCGGGGGCTCCTGCACAAACCTGTTTTAAAACCTCCCGAATATTCTCCAACCCTGGTAGAACACCCCTGGTAATTGGATGGTCCATGGTAATGGCTAGCAATCGCCCCGACTTCTGATTTAACAATCTGGCCATTCTGATGTCTTTTCCTATACTCATACAATTTCACCTTTTCTAATTATGTACATCCACACTGCTAAAGTAAGAGCGTAGTGTAGACTGTACAATTATTGATCTACTTCGACAATTTTCAGCATCGGATCAATCCACGTTCTATCCCAGCGTCCTTCTTTAATAGCTTGCGGTACAAGAAGCTCCTTCTGTGAAACAGTTTCCGCTTCTTGGATTATTTTAGCAGCACGATCTGGTGGTATTACGACAATCCCATCATAGTCACCTACAATCAAATCACCATCATGGACTGTCATACCGCCTATTTGTACCTCACCATGGATTTCTCCGGGACCGCTCTTGAAAGGACCTTGATGAGAGAGTCCCCTTGCAAAAACCGGGATAATATGGTTCTCAGAAATTCCATGGAAATCCCGAACGGCACCGTCGACGACTATTCCAGCAATCCCCTGATGTTTTGCATACCAAGTCATCAATTCACCAAGAATCGCGTTTGTTATATCACCACGAGCATCAATTACCAAAATATCTCCAGGTCGAGCCAGATCAAGTGCTTTGTGCACTATAAGATTGTCACCAGGCCGTGTCTTCACAGTAAAGGCAGTACCTGCCATTGATCGCCCTTCAAGCGGGACCAGACAATTGCCCACCGGAAAAATACCTACCGAACCGTATGAACGTTCCAGACAATCACAAATATTTGGAGTCGGCAATTTGCTGTACCGTTCGACCAAGACCTTTTCAATCTGCGGTTTCTCTCTATACAAGCGTAAAATATTCATCATTTTCCTCCACGAAGAAAAATCTCTTCAACATCAAGCCCCATAGGCTTACCAAGTTTAGAAAGCATTTCGACTTCGACTTCTGCAATCGAAAACCCGTTCTCACTTCTCACAGCCTCCTTATTATTTTCAATTTCACCGGGCAGATAGATCTGGTCTACTCCCTGTGCCGGCGTTATCGATTTCAAATCCTCAACTAATTTTTCCATTCTGGCGTTGAAATCTGATACCGGAATGAATGATTCGATGTCGGTAAGTTGAATGAATGCCCCGATGTTCTGCACGTCTACCAAGTTGCGATATAGATCGGGAATCTGACTACCGAAATTACTGGAAGTGAGCACGCCCGCGAGAATATCATTCATGAGTGCGATGCCGTAGCCTTTTGGACCTGCGAATGGTAATACACTTCCGGCTAAAGCTGCTTGCGCATCCATAGTCGGCCGACCTTCAGTATCGATGGCCCAACCTTCAGGGATAGATTTGTTTTCTTTTGCAGCCAATAATATCCTTCCCCGTGCTACTACACTTGAAGCCATGTCTAGTATGATCGGTGGGTATTTTCCAGCAGGAATCCCAAAACTATACGGATTTGTCCCAAGATAGGGCTTGATCCCACCCCACGGAGCCATCGTTGGGGGAGCATGGCCATACAAATGGCACGCTAAATTAGCTTTCACCGCTTCCTTGATGTAATACGCTCCAGCTCCGTAGTGGTTTGAGTGAGTTATCCCGATTGAGCAGATGCCGTACTCTTTAGCCCTGGAGATCCCCATGCGTAGAGCTTGAAGTGTGACAACGGCTCCCATACCATTGTCACCATCGATTAACAGCATCGCATTTTTATCTTTAACCACCTTAGGGTGAGCAACCGAGTTGACCAATTTCTTTTTAAGTCGATCCGCATAGATGCCAACTCTAGTAATTCCGTGTGAATCAAGCCCTCGAAGATTCGCAGTCACCAGAGAATCGGCAACTACGTGGGCGTCGTAGTCAGGAACCCCATGCGCTACGAAAATTGCGGTACAATAATTTCTGATTCGAACCGGATCGCAAAGAAACCCCGCTTTTGTTGAAACGCCACTCATAGACTCTCCTTAAGAATTTTTACGAGATCCGCAACCGTAGTCATTCGTGGATTCTGAGCAAGATTGCCAGCGCCTGATTTGAATCCAGATTCAGCGATTTCCTGGAGCTGGTCCTCGCATACGCCGTAGGCTGCGAGTGAGTCAGGACAACCAATTTCCTTCAGGTACTGGATAATGGTCTCACAGCCTAGCTCAGCAGCATCTTTCAACGATAATCCGGTAATATCCTCTCCAAACAATTCTGCCAATTTGGCAAACTTCTCATAGTTCGCGATACAGTTAAACCGCAGACTTGCCGGGAATATGACAGCAACGGCATCTGCATGAGGAATGTGTGCGATTGCACCTAGCGGCATTGCCAAAGCGTGAACGATACCCAGTCTTGTCGGATTGAAGGCCATCGCGGCCATGGTGGCCGCCAACATCATATCGGCACGAGCACTTATCACATCACCGCAATACACTGCTTCTTTCAGGCTCTTTGCAATCATTGAGATCGCGCGTTCCGAAAGCGTTTCCGAAATCGGTTGAGTCGCCTTGTTTATGTATGATTCAAGAGCATGAGCTAAGGCATCGATCCCAAAAAGCGCTGTCAATTTTTGTGGTAAACCAATTGTGAGGGACGGATCTAGAACAGAGATCGTCGGAACTAGATACGGGCTGCCAACCCCATATTTATCATTTTTCTCCTTCTCAGATACAACAGCCCAGATCGTTGTTTCTGCCCCGGTTCCAGAAGTAGTGGGAATCGCGATATACGGCACACCAGGGTTTGTAATCAATCCTAGTCCCCGATAGTCGCGAATATGGCCTTCATTTTTTACCATTACTGCGATGCTCTTACCCGAATCGAGAGAACTTCCACCTCCGATAGCTAACACGATATCACATTTTTCTTTTAGGAAGATCTCCTTACCTTTCATGATATCTGAAGCGTTGGGCTCTGCCTTTACTTCAGAAAACAGGACAAAAGAAATTTGTCCCCCATCAAGAATATCGGTCAACTGTTTTGCAAGACCGACTTTTACAATACCGGCGTCAGTTACCACGAGGACCTTTGTCCCTCTCAATCTGTTGATGTAATCGCCTATGTACTTAATCTTTCCAATACCATATTCTATACTAGCAGGCATGCTGTAGGAAAAATGGTTTGTATAATCATTCATTGCCATGATAAGAACTCCTTGTTATTTTAATACCATTACTTGTACATCCGGTATATCGACTTAAGAACTGTAAAGAAGTCCTTCGAAGAATCACTGATACCGAAGGCACCTTGACCCGACATCTTCCACCCGCCGAATGGAACGTGACACTCACTGGATGTCCCATGATTCATGTGAACCATCCCGGCCTGGCTCTTGATGCAGAAACGATGAGCATAATCCTGGTTGTCAGTGAAAATTGCTGAGGTCAAGCCATAATCTACCTCATTGGCGATCTTTAACGCATCTTCAAAATCATTTGCGGGGATAACTACCAAAACCGGCCCAAAGATTTCTTCCATTGCGATTTTTGAGCCAGGTTTTACATCGGTGATGATTGTCGGCCTGATGTAGAGACCATCGATTTCAGGCAAGTCGCCCTCAACTAAAAGCCTTCCTATCTTCTCCTTTTCGGCAAACTCAAGATACGACTTCACGATCTTATACTGCTCTTTACTTGAAAGGGGTCCGAGCGTAGTCTTCTCATCAAGTCCATAACCGACCTTCAACTTTTTAACATAGTTGACTAGTTCTTGTTCCAAAGCCTTCTGTTGGTTCTTGCAAACTATTACCCGGCTTACCGAAGTACAACGCTGCCCACATGTTGTAAACGCAGATGCGACAATCTCCCTTGCGGCTTGTGAAAGATCTGCATAATCGGCAACCACCGCTGCATTCTTCCCGCCCATTTCAAGCTGCACTTTTGCGTTTCTCTTCGCAGCATTTGCATAGATACCCATACCAACTTTTGTCGAACCTGTAAATGTGATTCCTGCAATAGCAGGATTATTAACAAGCAGATCTCCCACAGTTCTTCCAGGACTAATGATCAAGCTGAATACGCCCTTAGGTAATCCCGCTTCTTCAAACATCTGAGCAAGTAACACAGAAGGGCCTGGTGCCTGGATAGCAGGTTTCAACACTACAGTACAACCGCAGATCAACGCAGGAATAACTTTTCTCAGAGGAGAAAGTATGGGAAAATTCCAAGGTGTAATGGCTGCGACCGGACCAATCGGCTGGCGGATGGAATAAGCTTCGACGTTCGGGCGGTTGCTTTCAAAAGTCCTGTCGCCCAAGTGAAGCGCCTCTGCAGTCCAATACCGCATCTCTTCCATAGCACGAGTTGCTTCTGAACGAGACTCACAAAGCGGTTTGCCCATTTCCTTGGTCGTGATGCGAGCAACATCCTCAACACGATTCTGCCAGAGTTCAAGAACTTTCCATATATATGCAGCACGCTTTGGTGCCGGGATCTCAGCCCATGATTCAAAAGTATCTTTCGCTACCTTGATTGCAAAACCCACTTGCTCAGCAGTTGCAAAGTGATAACGTGAACTTACCTTGGACAGGTCACCTGGATCCCGAATTTCAATATCAGCCTCCCCGTAGAGCCACTCACCGTCAATGTAAGAGCCCAATACTTTTTCATTCATTCCACTCATAGCTTTCCTCCTTTAGCTAATAAAAATCAAGTTAGTAAATTCATTGGAACCAAAGTAATTCCTGGTACCAGTGCATAAGTAATCAGAAAAACCACTATACATATAAAAAATGGTACTGCAGCTTTCACCAGCTGTTCAATTTTGAGCTTGGACACCAGCGAGGTAGCAAACAGACACACACCGACAGGGGGAGTAGTCAACCCGATTGACAGTGAGGTAACCATGAACACTACAAAATGGACGGGATGAATACCAATCTGTTGTGCTGTTGGTAATAGGACCGGAGTTATTAAAAGGATAGCAGCAGTCGCATCCATAAACATACCAATCAGGATGAATACACCTCCAAACACCAGCATGACAATACCTTGATTCTGGGAGATACCCAGGATGAGAGCGCTCACTTTTACGGGTAACTGGTCGATTGCAAAAATATAGGTAGCAACTGAGGCTGTCATCGCAATGAAGAGAATGGTTCCTGCAGTAACACCCGCGCTAATGATTTGCTTTGGAAGCTCTTTCCAATCCAACGTCCTGTAGAAGAAATGAGAAATGAGTAGGGTATATACTACAGCTAACGCTGCTGCTTCTGTAGGAGTGATGATTCCTGAGAACATTCCGAAAAGGATAATGACCGGAGACAGCAGTGAAGGGAATGCTTTAGCATTGATTTTCACTATCTTCTTGAAACTCAGCTTAGTAACAGTCCCATATTTCTTCTTGATGGAAATATAACTATTCACAACCATGAACATGAAGGAGAGGAGAATTGCTGGGCCGAAACCTCCCGCAAGACACGCGCTCACAGATTGGTTGGCGGTTACCGCAGCAATGATCATCAAGATGCTAGGAGGTACAATCGATGAAAGAGTTGCTGATACCATCGTCAGGGCTGCAGAATAATCTTTGGGATACCCTTGATCGGTCATTGCCTTTATTTCGAGCGGGCCTAAGCTTCCGACATCAGCAACAGAGGAACCTGAGATACCCCCAAATATGAAACTTGCGATGATATTCACATGTCCCAAGCCACCACGCATTCTACTCACTATTGAGTTGGCTGCGCCAAAGATCTGATCTGATACACCACCCTTACCCATGACCAATCCCGCAAGAATGAATAACGGAACCGCAACCAGAAGGAAGCTATTCATCGATGTATACATCAGCCTCCCGACAACAGTAACCGGCAATCCATAGGAAACAACCGTAACTACTACTGATAGACCTAAAGACAAAGCAAGAGGAATCCCAATGAGACTCATCACAAAAAAAATCAACATCAAGACAACACTCATGCTCATTTCAATTCCTCCATCTCAGCGACCAAATCGATGTCACTCATTAAGATTCTTGCTCTTGAATTCTTATCAAAGAAAACAGTCTCAACAGTAGCCACCAAAGCAAGAACTGAACAAATACCCATCGGCATTGTTACCCAAAACATCGGAATACCCAATGCCGGTGAGCTCTCTCCAATTCTGAATTGCCGGAAAGTCATTTGAAAATTCCAAATTGCCAACAACGAAAAGAAACCTAAAGCGCTAAGAAAGTAGAGTGTCAACTGCATAGTGTCTTTCACCTTACTCTTTTTGAAAAGATCAAAGATGAAAGTAACTCGTGCATGATCAACATTCTTGAACCCCACAACCATTCCAAAATTTACAGTCCATAAAAATAAATTGCGGGTCATTTCTTCAGACCAGGGAATTGATTTCCCAAACGATCTGCCTATAACTTGTAGAATTACAATCATCAACATGGAGAAAACTGTAACGAACAGAATCCCATGAATAATTTTCCAGAGAATTTTTAACAGTTTCATAAGAATTTCCAATGGCTTCTGATACCACTGTTACGTGGTATCAGAAAAATTCGATTCTCAATTAGGTTCAATTACTTGCCCAAGAATTCCAAGGATTCCTTAACAAATTCCTCACCGATCAGGGCAGAAAGCATTGGGTAGATTGCCAATGCTTTCTTTTGGAACTCAGCTTTGCCCTCAACAGAAAGCTCGTTCACAGCCATTCCCTTGTCTGCAAGTTGCTTGAGGATGTCGTTCTCAGCAGATACGTCGTATTCAAGCTTGAAGTTTGCAGTTTCATTCGCGGCCTGCAGAATCTGTGCCTGTGTTGCAGCATCAAAGCTGTTCCAAAGAATCATGTTCATCCCGAGTACATAAGCATCCGCCATGTGTTGAGTGAGAGAGATGTGCTGCTGCACTTCATAGAACTTGTTGGCGAGAGGAACTTCGACAGGATTTTCTTGGCCATCAATGGTTTTAAGTTGCAGAGCGGTGTACACTTCAGTAAAATTCATTGGTGTCGGGTCTGCGCCCATCGCTTTAAAGAATTCAACATATAGCCTGTTGTTCGGAACGCGGATCTTCAAACCACGCAAGTCATCTGGCTTGGTGATAGGCCGCCTGCTGTTCGTGACATTACGGAATGTTCTGATCATCAGGGACAGGCCCTTGATATTTAAGGTATCAAGAGAACTCAGCAGAGTTTGACCGGGAGCACCAGCTAGATAGGCCTTGAACTCATCATAATCTGCGAATAGATATGGCAGACATACGGCATTGAACCTAGGTTCAAAAGAGGAATATACTGATGCCGCAAGAATAACTGCGTCAATTCCACCATCTTCTACCATGTTTACTGCTGCATTCTGGTCACCACCGAATAAAATCCCGTCAGCAAACACCTCAACCTTGACCTTACCATTGGTAAGCGATTCAACTCTCTTTGCAAAATCCTGGGCAGTCACGCCAACAGAGGATCCTATTGGATCACCAACAGCCAACTTGATGGTTTTGTCTTTTCCCCCAGTTTCATTAGCACCCTGTGCGAACAGACCGCCCATAATCAAAGATAGCATGAGAACGAGAAGCACTAATTTCTTCATATGAAGACCTCCTTAAAATATCCGAACAACCATTCGGATTAACTTGTTCATATATACCCCCTCTCACAAAAAGGATATTATTGCCTTTCTTTGTTTACACAAAATTGTCTACAAAACAGTCTCCTCTGCGATGAAATTATTGTTTTTACTCTTTGACATAAGGTTTACGAAATCTTGCTCTGCCCGACTGATATGATTTGCTAACAATCTCTTCGATTCAGGCAAATCTCTTGCCCTGATAGCTGCACACAGATTTTTGTGTTCAATCAGTCCATTTTGTGTGATGACATTTCTAGGCAGCAAATGTCTGACCCAATCTACCCAGACGCTCAATTTATTGAAGGTCTCCATTGCCCGTGAATTACCCAGTGAGTTGGCAAAGATTCTATGTAGTTCCCGATCCCTTTTCAAATAACTCTCACGATCTTGCCTTACATTGTCCAGATTGATGTCATCGAACAGGGATCCGGCATAGTCGAGAAGTTGATCATCATTCAATTGGAATAAAGCATCCAGGCCTGAAAGCTCTATGATTCGCCTAAAACCAAAGACATCGCAGATCGTATTTACATCAGGGACGGTAACTCTCCAGCTCTTACGTTCTGATCCTGTTATGAAGCCTTCTGTAGCTAAAAATTGAATGGCCTCCCTGACAGGTGTTCTGCTCACTCCGAGCATCAGGCTGAGCTCTCTTTCGTTAAGCACCTGTCCTGGAAGAATTTTACATGTAACAATCTCTTTCGAAAGCGTCTCAATGATCATTTGCTTGACTGAAACCGGCCGTATTCTTTCCATAGGTATATGGTATACCACACACTGCATGCCGTCAAACTAAATTATTAAATATTCATCTCATTTTTTCACGGATAGAAAATCGATTTTTTTCAGTAGTATCTAATTCCTATCTGTAGAGCCTCTTGCAAAATGAGCGATCATCGTGAATCGGCATTCATGTAACGATTCTGTTGATGATAATCGTGAGTGCCGAAATGCCCAACACCTTGTGCTTACATATCTGAAACCATAAAACTGTGAGTGTATCCCGTTTATTTGTTTTACAGGAAACTAGTTATTGTCTTTCCGGCCAAGCATAGAGGGAGGTCTTCAGCGATCCGCTCAGGGAACGGGCAACCGCGGTCATAGTCGCACACAACCACCCCAGTGGCATACTCATTCCCAGCAACGACGATATCAATATCACGCAACGGTTGTTGAAGGCGGGCGAGCTGCTCGGTATCCGGGTGCTCGACCACTTGATCTTCAGCGACGAAGGGTTCCGCTCGATGCTTGAGGAGAATGAGTTGACTTGATGTTGTAAACCATAACGGAGGCAATCGATGGAAAAGTGTTTCCTAAGCGTGCTCTGTCATCTCAAAAAGTGTATACGTTAATGTAACCACATCAGCTCCACCTCAAATGCAAAAGTAGGAAGTGATTTTGAACTAACTGCTAAAGAGTTCTTCAGAAATGAAGGAATCACTTTAAAAAATACTTCAAACGCTCTTATAATACAATCCACAGGCTATGGGATAGTTTGGGCAACTGCACAAACCGTGTTTGCCTTGTTGATTGTTTGGTATGTGTGGAGATGGCGTAAATAAAATAAAGGATAAAATTATGAAAGTAAAAATTTCAGATAGGAAAAGAGCAGTTTATGTAGGCATCATGATTCTGCTGGCATACGGTGTTCTGGTTAGTGGGATGACTCAAGCAAAGGCTCCCGTCCTAATTGCGGATGTTATTAGTGGCTTGTCAGTTATTGGGATTGCTGTTCTCATGTACCCGTTATTCAAATCATTCAACAAAACAGCTTCGCAATTGTATCTCGGACTAAGATCAATAGAAGGACTCTTGATGATTATCGCCGGATTTGTTTTTCTTGCGTCTCCCGATACAAGAGGAATGATTTATGACGACATCCAAATATGGCCATTTATCCTCGGTGCTTTTACCTTCTATTTTTTGCTTTATCAGAGCAAGCTAATCCCTCAATTCATCTCTATTTGGGGTTTCGCTGGGACAGCCGTGTTGGCGATAACAACTGGGCTAAAACTTTTCGGTCAAAGCTTTCCAGTACTGGACTACTTCTTAATCCTGATTATTACAAATGAAGTCTTCCTAGCTATTTGGTTGATGGCTAAGGGGTTCAACAAAACTGCATAGGTACCAGTTAAGAAATCCACATTTTAAGTCATGACCACAGGCGTAGCCGGTGGCTTGCTGTCAGCCCTGCAAGGGCCTGATACTGGCAGCAGCTAAAGCTGCGTTTCACTACAGCATCCATTGCTCGCAACCCCTAAAGGGGTGCTTCCATAATTCCGCCCCGAACCGATCCGCCACTTCCTGGTTTTGGATGTACTTCTTGTTCACTTCTTCGTTCAACCCTATGGTGCTCACATAGCACCACCGTGCCCAAAAAGTTTAATCCTTCCCGGTTCTCCGCCTCCATTCCGGATGTCGATCATACAGCATCAGGGCACTTTTCCCCTTCAGATACCCCATGATTCTCGACACCGATTCTTTCGGCGGTATCCTCACGCTCAAGTAGATGTGATCCTTGCTGATCGACCCTTCCACTATCTCGATCTTCTTCATATCCAACAATTGCCGCAAGATCCCTTTCAACTCCTCCCGGCATTCCCCGTACAACACCTTCCTCCGATACTTCGGGATCCACACGATGTGGTAGGTGCAATCCCAGCACGTGTGTGCTAGACTCTGTTCTGTCATCTGG
>PGXU01000129.1 GCA_002839335.1 Spirochaetae bacterium HGW-Spirochaetae-4 | reverse complement strand
GTACCACACCGTCCGCCTGTTCGCCCGGCAATCCCATGGAGAGGGAGTCGGGTGCTCCGAGGGCGAGGAAAATCGCCTCGTGTCCCTCATCTATCAGGCTTTGCAACGTGAAGTCGGTTCCCATCCGTTTCTCGGTCACGATCTCTACTCCCATGCGTTCGATCATGCGGATCTCCCTGGCCATGGTCTCCCGGGGAAGCCGATATGCGGGAATGGTCTGTACCAGCATTCCCCCTGGCCTGGCCGCCGCTTCCAGGATTTTCGGTTTGTACCCGATGCGTGCAAGGAAATAGGCGCAGGAGAGTCCAGCTGGACCGGCACCTACAATTGTCACCTTCCGTTTCGCATTGGTATCGTTCGCACGGACCTCGGGAATCTGGATCGTCACTTCCTGATCCACCAGGTAGCGTTTGATGCTGCGGATATTCACCGCTTCGTCCAGGCTGTTTCGTCGGCATTTGTCCTCACAGGTGTGGAAACAGACCCGTGAGCAGATGGCTGCCAACGGGTTGCGTTCACGGTGCAACAACAATGCCTCGGCGTAGCGCCCCTCTCCCACAAGCGAGACGAATCCGGGGATATCGACATGCGCGGGACACGCGCTTTGGCACGGAGCCCGTACCAAGCCCGGACAAACACCGGCTTCGCAATGCTTGTCGCGGATATGGGCTTCATATTCGCCGCGGAAATGACGTATGGTCGAGAGTACGGGGTTCGGTGCAGTCTGCCCGAGGCCGCAGAGCGCGGTCTGTTTTATCCAAGTACCGAGTTCGATCAGCTTGTCGATATCACTTTCCAGTCCGTCGCCAGCACAAATCCGTTCCAGGATCTCAAGCATCCGCTTGGTTCCCACCCGACAGGGGACACACTTGCCACACGATTCCTCCTGCACGAACTCGAGGAAATACCGTGCCACATCGACCATACAGGCTTGGTCATCCAGGACAATCAATCCACCGGAACCCATGATGGCTCCCAATTCCTTCAACGGTTCGTAATCGAGGGGAACCCCAAGATGTTCCCTGGGGATGCATCCCCCCGACGGCCCGCCGATTTGGGCAGCCTTGAAGGCCCTTCCTTGCTTGATGCCTCCTCCGATGGAAAAGACCAGGTCTCCCAACGGAGTCCCTATGGGAATCTCCACCAGACCGGTAGTCCGCACAGCTCCCGCAAGGGCGAACACTTTGGTTCCTTTGCTCTGGTCGGTGCCTGTCGTGTTGTACCACGAGGCACCGAAGTCGATGATTGCCCCGACATTCGCATAGGTCTCCACATTGTTCAGAAGGGTCGGGCAGTCCCACAGTCCCTTTTGGGCAGGGAAGGGTGGCCTGGGTCTGGGTTCACCCCGCTTTCCTTCGATGGAATTGATGAGGGCGGTCTCTTCACCGCAGACGAATGCCCCGGAACCCATGCGTATATCAAGATCGAATGTAAAGTTGGTTCCCAGTACCTGTTCTCCGAGCAAACCGTAATCCCTGGCCTGGTCTATGGCATGCTTGAGCCTTGCGACCGCCAGCGGATATTCGGCGCGGACATACACATAGCCTTGTGTCGCACCGATTGCGAAAGCAGCGATTGCCATGCCTTCGATGATACTGTGCGGATCCCCTTCGAGTACCGAACGGTCCATGAATGCTCCCGGATCCCCCTCGTCGGCATTGCACAATACATATTTCTCTGTCCCGGGGCTGTCCGCGGTAAAATGCCATTTCAACCATGTGGGGAAACCGGCGCCGCCACGTCCTTTCAAACCCGATTCCTTGAGTTCCTCAATTATCTGTCCGCTGGTCATGCCCGCAAGGACTTTCGCCAACCCCTGATAGCCGCGCCTACCGATATAGGCTTCTATGTCGAGCGGGTCGATCAGTCCGCAATTGCGTAGGACCACCTTGCGTTGTGGACCAAGAAAGGCCGATTCCTTCTCTTCGTGGATAATCTTCTCGGGATGATCGTCGGTCAATAGCAAATCTTGCACCGGCGCGCCCCCGACCAGATGTTCCGAGACCACTCGTTCGACATCCTGCACGGATAGATTCTGATAGATGCAGTTCTCAGGCACTATCCGGACAACCGGTCCTTTCGAGCAAGGGCCCATACACCCGGTGCCTACGACCTTGTGTGGCAGGCCCGCGGCCTGTATCGCGCTTTTGAACGCTTCGACGATCTCCAGGGATCCACTCGCGATACAACCACCTCCGGTACAGACCAATACGGTGGTTTCCCGCTTCGCTTCCTCCGACCGTTTGATGATGGTTTCCGATTTCTTTGCGAACGACTGTAAACTCCTAACGGTCGCCATGTGCTTCCTCCTCTACCTGGTCTGCCCGGTACGGTTCAAGCAGATTCTTTATCCGACTGGGTTTGACCCGCTGGTGTACGGTGTCGTCGACCATGACGACAGGAGCCAAGCCACAGGCACCGAAACATCGGCCGATTTCCAGGGAAAACTGCCGGTCATCGGTCGTCTGGCCAACTTCTATGCCGAGTTCCTTGCTGATCGCTTCCAGCACCTCCTTGCCGCCCCGCACATAACAAGCTGTACCGAGGCAGACCCGGACGGTATGGACTCCGCGGGGTGTCGTGGTAAAAAAGGAGTAGAAGGTTACCACTCCGGCAACCTCGCTGTAGGGGATGTCAAGCTTATCGCTGATATGGACCAGCAGTTCCTTGGGGAGGTGGCCCAGGAGGTTCTGGGCCGATTGAAGGACGGGAATCAAGGCACCTCTTGTACT
>PGXU01000083.1 GCA_002839335.1 Spirochaetae bacterium HGW-Spirochaetae-4 | reverse complement strand
CCTCATGTTGTACAGCGACACAGTCATGATTCCCATCGGATTCGCACTGATCTGGATCTATACCGGATTGTATATGATCATTTTTCTGGCAAACTTGCAGAAGATCAATGAGAACCTGATCGAAGTGGCGAAAATCGACGGAGCGACGGAACCCCAGATATTCTTCAAGGTTATCGTTCCCCTGTTGTCCGGAACTATCCTGGTTTCGGTGATCCTGGCCATAGCCGGATCCTTGCGGGGGTTCGACCTGATCTTTTCCATCACCACCCAGGGACTGCAGCGGAACAATGCCATGGTATTGCCGATATTCATGTACCAGACGGCATTCCAAAACTATACCAACGGTATGAGGTTCGCCTATGGAGCGGCGATTTCCAATACGATTGTCCTGATTAGTCTCATCCTGATAGCTATCAGCCGGATGATGAGTCGCAAGACCGATTACTAGGAGTACGGATGATGAACCTCGATACTACAAAAAGGGTAACCGGAAAGACCATCGCCTATATCGTGCTCGTTTCATGGACGCTCATCACCGTTCTTCCGCTCATCTGGATGGGCTATTCCTCCTTCAAATCGAACGAGGAGTTGGTCAGGGACATCTATGCCTTTCCCAAGGCGCTGTTCGACAACAAGCAGGATGATTATGTGGTCATCCGTCCCCAATTGAATGTGATACCGGATTACGATGTGGTCCAAGATCCACGTGAACGTGTGATCATAGAATCGACGACCATTTCGCCAGAGCGGCGGTTGATGGTCCATTTCCTGGTGAAGGAAGACCTGCCGGAGTCCTTGCGACTGATACAACCGGGGGATATCGTCTCTGTCTCCCAATTGCCGTCCGCCATGCAGCGGGAGATTCATTGGAAGACTGTATTCTTCAACTACCGTTCGGCCATAGCCCGCGGGAATCTGGGTCAGAAATTTGTCAACAGCCTCATCTACTCCATCACATCCACATTCCTGGTCAATCTATTCGCCCTCATGGCCGCATTTGCCATGAGCAAGATGCAATTCAGGAAATTGTCCTTGGTCGTGGGTGGTCTGATCGGGTTGGGGTATCTGATCAGCATCAATTCGTTGATCATTCCGTTGTTCCTCATGTTGACGAAACTTGGCCTGACCGATACGCATGTGGGTATCATTCTGGTTTACACCGCCTTCGGACTTCCACTGGCGGTCATGTTGGATACCCAGTTTGTAAGCGGGATTCCCAGCTCCCTTATCGAATCGGCCCGCATGGATGGCGCGGGGACCTTCAGGGTGTTGACCGCCATTATCGTACCCATGGCGACTCCTGTGATCGTAACGGTGAGCATCATAACCGCCTTGGGTATCTGGAACGAGTTCCTGTTGGTTCTGGTACTGGCGAGTTCCGAAGCGACAAAATCCCTGCCCGTGGGGGTATTCTCATTCTCAAGCCTCACCAGCACCCAATTGGGGTGGCAACTTGCAGCCCTCGTGGTGGCGACACTTCCGGTAATGGTAGTCTACTTCCTGTTCCAGAAGCGGCTTGCGGAGGGCGTTGTCGGAGGAGCGATAAAAGGGTAGGCGTTCCGAGGACTCACCGTATCTGCATGAACACTTTCTTCGCCTGATGGTGGATATCCAACGTACCCCGACCATTGCGTACCGCTTTCAACAGGTTCTTTGTCACAATGGCGACCGAGCCTGCCAGAAATTGTATCGGAAGGTCTTCGTACACTTCACTACGCAAGATAGTGGAGGGTCCCATGACAACTATCGGTATGGTTCTGGATGCAAACCGATCCAAGACCTCTTCCATGGAGTTGTTGACGATGCTTGTGGCGGTTAGGATCAATGCGTCGGCTTGTGCTGTCGCCCATGGATAGAATTTTTCCGGTTTGCCGATTTTTCGACCCAAATCCAAAGACCGTACCTCGAATCCCGTTTCCTCGAATTTTTCGAAGATTGGAGTGAAATGCCCGATCATCGCGACTTTAGCCCCTACAGGAAGGTCCAATTCCTTGTGGAGGTCCTTCGGTCCCTCTGGCAGCGATTTCGCGAAGGTCTGGTTGAGCGCGTTTACCAGTGCGATAGCCATGACCCGGGAAAGGTGGTTGTCCTCGTCCTTGATATGGCGTAGCAGTTGGTAGGCACTACGGCCCTCGTAGTCGTTGGTGTCGGTGTTGACGGAAAACGAGTGTTCAGGATCGCACAGGGTGGCACAGAGTCCACAACGACCATCCTGCAAGGTGATAGCCGTATAGCCAAGTCCGATATGGACTTCATTGATTACCGCTCGTTCCGCCTCTTCGGCGAAGACCGAAAAAATCTTGGTATTCAGTTCCATGGCATTCCTCCTGGAACCATGGTAGCACCAACGGGGATGTAATGCGATAAAAATTTATCAAAAGAAAAAGTATCCGGGTACCAATGAAACCTGGTTCACTTGCTGCTTGAATACAAGTCGGTGATGGTCAGGTGCTTGGCAAAAAATTCGACCGGACACTCCTCCTTGGTCCTGAAACGCACGGTCCTGCTTGCGGTGGGACGGAGGTCGAACATGTTGTCGTTGAATACGCCACGGATTTTTCCTGCATCCAAGGCGACTGCGAAGGCTGGAGCGCGGCATGCGAGGGTAACGACAAACCCATCGTGGGTCTTGCCGATTTCCACACTGATATCGGGATCATGCAGGACGCATTGCTTCGGTTCGGCCAGGAACAACGAGTTCTCAATGAACAGGTCTTTCGTCGAAAGCTTCACATGCATATAGGCCTCTTGGGGTTGTACGGCAAGCGAGTTGATGGAGTACGAGGTGACCGGACAATCGCTTTCCCCCTGAACATGCGGAAGGAATACCTGTTGGCTTAGTTTTGTACCGTCGAACCGCCTGATCTTGACGGAAATCCGGCAATCGATAGCCGTATCGGTGTCGTTGACCACATGGACATGGACCTCGCCATCCTTCTTGTAGAGGATAGGAAGGATCGGAGCGTAGAAGCGTTTGGCGGCGTAATGGAGCAATTTCCATTTGCCCGAATACTCGATCGAGGACCAGGAGGCTACCGGCCAGTTGTCATTGAGTTGCCAATACAACGTTCCCATGCAGCGGGGGCGTTGGGTCCGCCAATATTCGATAGCCATTTTCATGGCGAGCGCCTGTTGCACCTGACTGAGATACAGCATATTCGCGAATCCGTTGGGAAATCGGAAATAGCGGGTGAAGTTCTCCAGGATAATGGTGTTCCCCCGCGGGTTCTTCTGATGGTGCTCCATGATCGGACTGGTAAGGTTCCATTGTTCCTCCGGGGCATATTCGGATACGCCGGAGACCGAGGGGAACGATTGGTACCCGAACTCGCTGGCGAAACGTGGAACGACGTCATAATAGGATTCGAACGGTTTTCCCTCGTGCCAGACACTCCAATAGTGCATATCGCCTTGGGCATCGTCATGCCAATTGTCACTGAACGTCCCAGGACCTGCCGACGGGGAGGAGGGCCACCAAGGACGGTTCGGATCGAGTTCGCGGACTATGCGCCCGACAGTTCCCTCGTTCAAGCGGTCATAGTCGACCACGTACCGGTCCCTATGGGTACGTGACTGCTCATACCAGCCGATGGCACCGTAATCCTCGTTGTTGCCACACCAGAGGACAATCGACGGATGGTCCTGCAACCGGGGAATCTGGTAGCGCAACTCGGCTTCGACAGTGGACAGGAACTCCTCTGTCGAGGGGTACATCGCACAACTGAACATGCAGTCCTGCCAAACCAACAGTCCCTTTTCATCGCACGTGGTATAGAAGCTGTCGTGTTCATACAGGCCGCCGCCCCACACCCGTATCATATTCATGTTGGCTTCCACTGCATCTTGCAAGAGCTGTTTGTAACGTTGGCTTTGCATTCGGCTCGGGAAGGCATCCAATGGGATCCAATTCGCACCCTTGCAGAATATCCGGCGTCCATTGACACTGAAGGTCATGCCTCCCGGTCCTGCCACATCGTCGTCTGTGACGATCTGGACAGTCCGGAACCCCAATTTCCTTTCGATGGTCAGACCACCGATCTGGACAACCAGCGGATACAGGTGGGGATTGCCGTAGCCGACCGGCATCCACGGTTCGACTTCCTTCACATCCATGTCCAACGACCAGTGGTTGGAGCCCTTCGACACAGACACTGAACTGGTTGCCGCTCCGTCGCCTACGGTAGCCGAGATTTCCAGTGAGCCTTTCTTGTGGGCGAGGAAGGCGATATCGATATGGACATGCCAACCGGTTTCGTTTCTTGTGGTTGCGGTGACCACGGAATCGACTTGCCCGAGTTCCACGAACTGCAGGGTTATCGATTCATATACTCCCATTGCCAAAAGACACGGACCCCAATCCCAACCGCTATGACATTGCGATTTCCGGATAAGGTTCCTATGCGGAGAGCTGACAGGATATTCGGAGTAGGGTATGGGATAGGGGAGTTTGTAGGACTCGGCCAACGCAGCTTTCTCGGCCGAAGTGAAAAGCAGTTCGATCGAGTTTGTTCCCGCAACCAGGGCATCGGTGCAATCGAATCGCCAACGGCGGAATTGGTTGGAACATGATCCGACCACCTTGCCGTTCACGACAACCTCCACCACGGTATCCACCATGGTCAGGGTGAGCATGGCCCTACAGCCTTTCAGGTCCTCGGGAGAAATTGGAAATTCCCTTGCTACGCGCCAGCCGCACGTTCCCACCCATTGCATGTGCAATTCATCGGTACCCCAGTAGGGGTCGCTTATGATTCCGGCTTCGAGAAGCGAGCTGTGGATATCACCGGGTATTGTGCATAGCACGGAAGGTTGCCTGTGGAAGAAACGGGTATATGGTAATGTCGCGCCGGTATCCAGCGGAGAGAGACTCCAAATGCCATCAAGGGTTGTCGTTTTCATGCGTACTCCTTAACAATCCTACCGATTATATCACGGAAGCGTAGGATCTCGGGGAGCAAAGTGAAAAAAACGGCCACCGCGTGAACGGTGGCCACAACCTGCACATGGTACCAACTATCGGTCGTGCTCGAGTTCCAATGTCCTGGTGGTGAGGTCGCACACTTCTGTCGGCCCAAAATATTGGATCGCGCCCGGAAATACGAACGAAGTCTCCACTGCCCAGGTTTCCCTTTTGCTGGAGAAGTATTGGAACGGTTTTCCATCCAGATCAACCAAGGCTTTCTTGATCACCGGTTTCATCTCCCCATGGCGTTGTTCCATGTTCATCATCATGGTGATCGGGATACCACCTGCTTTCCATTCGGTTGCCGGTGCGGTGAGATTCGTGACCGATGAGATATATCCGCTGCAACCGTTGGCCAGCAGCAGGAACGCATTGTACCCGAGACTGTAGCAATAATCCGCATCGAAGTTCGACGGGAATGCACAACGGCCTTCATATCCGAAGAAGTGGTTCAACGCACTGAATTTTCCAGCGAAGGTTCCTGCGGCCTTCTTCTCGGCAAGTCGCTGCTCCACCATCTGGATAAGCATCTTCTCGGTTTCGATTCGGGAAACCTGCACGTTGCCATGCGGGTCCCGGTCCATGAGCAATTGCTTCTGGATGTCGCTTGGAAGATCCTTGAATACCTTGGCACTGGTCACACTCAAATGGGTCGTGACGAATTCAAATTGACTTTCCCACGAGGACAATACGCCATATGCCGAGGCTTCCTTAGCCAAAAGTGTGTTCAGTTCGGCAATCAAGGCTTTCACCTCGGGAATGAATTCGACCAAACCCTCGGGGATGAGGATGATTCCGTAATTCAAGCCCTTTTCGGCACGTTTTGCGACGATGTCGGTCAAATAACCGACAACCTCTGCCAAACTGGTGGCATGGGCTTCGACTTCCTCGCTGACCAGAGCCGCATTGGGTTGTGTCCTGAGAGCACACTCGAGGGCGATATGGCTTGCGCTGCGGCCCATCAACTTGACGAAATGCCAGTACTTTTTCGAGCTGTTGGCGTCGCGCATGAGGTTTCCGATCAATTCATTGTAGGTTTTGGTAGCCGTATCGAAACCGAAGGATATTTCGATGAACTCGTTCTTCAAATCGCCATCGATCGTCTTGGGGCAACCTACGACAGAAATGCCCGCGCGGGTCTTCAGGAAGTACTCGGCGAGAACGGCGGCGTTGGTGTTGGAATCATCACCACCGATAATGACCAGTGCCGAGATCCCATGCGTATGGCACACTTTGGCGCATACATCGAACTGCGCTTCGGTTTCCAGCTTGGTGCGTCCGCTTCCGATGATGTCGAAGCCGCCGGTATTCCGATATCCGCTGAGGAATTCGGCTGTGATCTCCCGGGTCTCGTCATTGAGGATGCCGGAGGGACCGCCGAGGAAGCCTATCAGTTTTGATTCGGGGTTGGCGTTCTTCAATGCATCGAACAGTCCGCTTATCACGTTGTGCCCGCCAGGAGCTTGTCCACCGGACAATATGACACCGACATTGATCTTCTTCGCTACCGAACTACCGTCACCTTTGGTGAAGGCTACTTGGGGCAGACCGTACGTGTTGGGGAACAATTCCTTGATCGCAGCCGCATCGGTGGCGGGTTTGGTCTCGGATCCCTTCGCAATGGCGATAGTGTCGATCTTTTCCCTCAGGATAGCGGGAAGTTTCGGCTGATACGCGTAGCGCGCTTGTTGCAATGGTGATAATTCCATGTATGCACTCCTAAAATGGTTCAAGGATAGGTTATGTTGGAAAAACTATAGAATATTTGGCCGAACCGATTCAAGGCCTGACACGGGATTTCGAAAACCATGCTACACTGAAGACCATGGCCCATACCACTGGTGAAGGAGTGTTCCATGACTACCCGATACCCTATGAACTTTGGATGGCGGTTTATTCTCGGTGACAGTCCGGAATATGCGCATCCGCAGTTCGATGATACCGATTGGCAGGAGGTGGATATTCCCCATTCCATGGTCGAATTGCCCTTCCAGTATTTCGACGACACGATGGCGTCCACTGTCGGGTGGTACCGCAAGCACATCGACATTGCCGGGTACAACGGGGCTGATCGACTGTTCTTGCGGTTCGAAGCGGTAGCGACCAATGCGAGCGTCTCTATCGAGGGGCTAATGGCCGGGACACACCAGGGAGCCTACACGCCGTTCGAGATAGAGGTTCCCCGTCAGGTACGCGACCGGGAAACGATTGTGGTGGCACTCCGCTGCGATGCGACCGAATCCCCGGACATACCACCATTCGGTCATGTCGTCGATTATCTGGTCCCTGGAGGCATGTACCAGGAAGTCTCTGTCGTGACCATGCCGGAATGTGCGATTGTCGACGTTTTTGTCACCTCCAGACCCAAGGGACGTCCTGTCGACAGGAGTGTGGAGTTGCGTTACGAGCTTGTTGCTTCCCAACAATTTCCCGACGACCTGTCGATACAGGCCTCGATCGTATCTGCCCAAGGTGAACCCCTGGCCACGTATGGAGAAAGCCTGGTTGCCCTTTGTGGCACCCTACGGATGGATGTGGATGACGTCGTGTTGTGGGACCTGGACAATCCTGTCCTATACACCGTGGAGACAACGTTGTTGGAACACGGCAAGCCGGTCGACGTCCACCGGGTGAGGATAGGATTCCGTGATTTCGGATTCTTCCCGGACGGATTCCTCCTGAATGGAAGAAGTGTCAAGCTACGGGGCCTGAACCGCCACCAAAGCTATCCGTATGTCGGATATGCCATGCCGAAAAGCCAACAATACTGCGATGCGCAATTCCTCAAGGACACCTTGGGGGTGAATATCGTCCGGACCAGCCATTATCCCCAATCTCCCCATTTCCTGCACAAATGCGATGAGCTTGGTCTGCTGGTGTTCACCGAACTGCCCGGATGGCAACATGTGGGAACATCGGAACCGTGGCGTGCGAGTGCGTGCCGACAACTGCAGGAACTGATTGTACGGGATCGGAACCATCCCTCGGTGATACTGTGGGGTGTCCGGATAAACGAATCTCCCGACGACAACGATTTGTATGCGAGGACGAACGAACTGGCGAAATGGCTCGATCCATCCCGCCCTACCGGAGGTGTGCGAAATTTTGCCCACAGCAACCTGTTGGAGGATGTGTATACCTACAATGACTTCCTACATGACGGCATCCAACCGGCACTCTCCGAGCCCAAGCGGATTGCCGGTGGCAAGCGGGTACCGTATCTGGTGACCGAACACAACGGACACATGTTCCCGACCAGACCGAGCGATCCCGAGGGAATCCGTACGGAACAAGCTTTGAGACATGCGCGGGTACTGGATGCCATGTATGCACACAGATGGACAAGTGGTGCTATCGGGTGGTGCATGAGCGATTACCACACACATGACCAATTCGGCGGAGGGGATCAGATATGTTGGCATGGGGTTGCCGACATGTTCAGGATCCCAAAGTTGGCCGCCTCGGTCTATGCCTCGCAACAGGAGGGAAAGCCAGTCATGGAAGTTTCATCCCAACTGGCAATTGGTGCGCATCCGGGTCATGCCATTGGGACTGTCTGGGTGTTCACCAACTGCGACAGTGTGGAATTGCGCTACCGAGGCAAACCAGTCGGTACCTATCGGCCGGATCCCAAGAGGTTTCCCCACCTCCCGCATCCCCCGATTCCGGTTGACGATCTTATCGGCAAACGGTTGGATGCTCTGCAAGGGTTCACAGGGAAGGAACTGCTCTTACTGCGGGATGTGCTCAATCGGGCGGCACGCGGGAAATTCTCTTTTCCGCTGATGAAGAAAGTTGCCCTCGGCCTGCTTATGCGCAAGCACAGGTTGGGCAGGGAAGATGCAGTGAACCTTTTCGAGCGGTTCGTGTTGTCGTGGGACGATCAGGAATCCATATGGGAATTCGTTGGCTACAGGAATGGAGGGATTGTCTGTAGCACTCGATGCAAACCGGTAGGCAAGGCGATTCTCCATTGTGTTGCCGACGCAGGTACATTGCATGCCGATGAAACCTATGATGTCGTTCGTTGCGTGGCGAGTCTTCGCTCGGAAACAGGACAACTGCTGTGGATGTCCAATGCGCCGCTACAGGTTACCGTCACCGGACCGGTTGCAGTACTCGGTCCGGCGCAGCTTTCGCTGTCGGGGGGAAGTGTCGGGTTTTACCTGCGGACCATAGGAAAGACCGGCGAAGCTACGGTACAAGTCTCAACGCAATATGTGGAACCGAATACGATTGTCATCAGGGTGGATTGACGTGTATAGCGACGATAGGTAAGGTACTGGTATGACAATTGCACATACGGATCCACCCGGGACCGAGACCAAGCCGCTACACGCTTCGCTGTTTGTCGATGCCGATTCCTGTCCTCGCCAATTGCGGAACATTATCCTCAAAGCTGTGGTGAAACGGCGTGTCGCGACAGTATTTGCCGCCGACCGGCCGCTTCCCGATGTGGTGCAGACCGAGAGCAGGAACATGACCGATGCAGATGGGAACCGGTTGGTCCATATGATCGTGGTGGAGAAGGGTGACGACAGCGCCGACGACATGTTGGTTGCGTTGGGCCGAAGCGGGGCATTGGCGATCACACGTGATATTCCGTTGGCAACCCGGCTTGCGGAACTCGGTATGGTCGTATTGGATGACCGGGGTGGCAAGTATACCAAGGAGACCGTCCGCGAACGGCTTTCCCTACGCAACATGATGACCGAATTGCGCGAATACGGTGTTTTTTTCGAGCGGACCAGACCCATGGGTTCCCGAGAAGTCCAAGCCTTCGCCAATGCCTTGGACAGGGAATTGACCAGAATGGACAAGGAAAATTCCAAATTCGAGTCATGACACCGGAAAGTTGAAGCATTCGGCAGACAGACACCGTCTATTGGGTGTGAACAAACAACAGATACTTATACTTTCCAGCCTACCGGTGATGCTTGAGACTTTTCGTTATTGGATGCTTTCTTTCCTCACCGGTCGGGTAGATATCAGGACCTGCGAGTTCTCTTCGATTGCCGAAGGGCTCTCTTTCCAGCAGGAATTCGACCTCCAGGTCGTTCTCATCTTTTCCCCAGATGACTTGCGGAAGGGTTTGCAATGGATACATGCAGCCGACACCGGCGCCCGTCCGCCGGGTCGTTTCGTGGCGGTACTGTCCCCTGGAATGGAAGAGATTACCACTTCCACGGATCTTGCGGCCTTTCCCCTTTCGACTTCATTGGCCCAATGCATGCGGGTGATCACGACTGAATTGAACCGTTTGGCCGGGGGATGCGACCATCGGGTACCAGATGGCGTCTCGGAATGGGCCGGAAGGGATTTTACCAATAGGGAACGGCAGGTTCTCGAATTGTTGGCGCAAGGTGCCCCGATAAAGGAAGTCTCGTTCCGATTGGGTATATCCAAGTATACGGTGATCACCTACCAGCGGACCCTCTATCTGAAAACAGGAGCACGGACGTTGCAACAATTGGCTCTCTATGCCGCCATGCATGTCCATGCTCCTGACCATTGGGTAGGGTAGGTAATACCTCTCTCCGTTAGAAATCCGCTTGTTTCGCTGCCCGTGGATACGGGATTACGTCACGGATGTTCTGCATGCCCGTGATGTACTGGATCGCCCGGTCGAACCCGAGGCCGAATCCGGCATGCGGCACGCTACCGTAGCGCCGAAGGTCGAGATACCACCAGTAGTCGGCCGGATCGAGGCCAAGCGACGTCATGCGTTCAGTGAGGACTTCCAGTCGGCTTTCCCGCTCGCTGCCTCCAATGATCTCTCCCAACCGGGGAACGAGGACATCCATCGCACGAACCGTTTTTCCATCTTCGTTCAACTTCATGTAGAAGGCTTTGATTTCCTTGGGATAATCGGTGACGATCACCGGTCCCTTGCAGACCTGTTCGGTCAGGTAACGCTCATGCTCCGTCTGCAGGTCGCTGCCCCATTTCACGGGGAAATCGAACTTGTCGTTGTTTTTTTCCAGTTCGACAATCGCATCGGTGTAGGTCATGTGCACGAATGGTTTTTCAACGACGGACCTCAAGGTCTCGGCAACTCCCTTCTCCACCCATTGGGAAAAGAAAGCCATATCCTCGGCACAATGCTCAAGGACATAAGAGAACACATACTTGAGGAATTCTTCGGCAATCGCCATATCCCCTTCAAGGGTACAGAAGGACATTTCGGGTTCTATCATCCAGAATTCACTGAGGTGCCGCTTGGTATTCGAGTTCTCCGCGCGGAATGTCGGTCCGAATGTATAGATATTCTTCAAGGCCAATGCGTAGGTCTCGCCTTCGAGTTGCCCGCTGACCGTAAGGGAAGCCTTTCTTCCGAAGAAATCCTGGTCATAGTCGATGACTCCTTCCTCAGTCCTGGGGATATTGTCCAGATCGAAGGTAGTTACCTGGAACATCTCGCCGGCGCCTTCTGCATCGCTTGTGCTGATGATCGGCGTATGTACGTAGTAGAACCCCTTCTCGTTGAAATAGGAGTGGACGGCATAGGAAACGGCATGTCTCACCCTGGCGACCGCTCCCATGGTGTTGGTACGGGCGCGCAAGTGGGCGATCTCACGAAGATATTCCAACGAGTGGCGTTTCTTTTGCAATGGATAGGTGTCGGCGGGAGCTTCTCCATGCAAGGTAATGGAGGAGGCCTTGAGCTCGACATCCTGGTTGCCTCCGGGAGAAGCGGTCAATTCACCGGTACATGCAACCGCTGCACCAGTGGTGATGCGTGCCAATATGGTCGCATCCGCAAACGTATCGAGGTCCACAACAACCTGCAGGCCCTTCAGGCAGGAACCGTCGTTGAGCTCGAGGAAGCAGACTGTCTTGCTTTCACGTTTGGTACGAACCCAGCCTTCGGCAACGACTGGGCCAGGCCCAGGGGCCCTCTTCAACAATTGGGAAATTCGGTCGTTCATCGGGAGACTCCTTGTGTTAGCGCAACTATTCCACGCATCCCATATCCGTGTCAACCGGATTGTACCGGATACATATGAGCATATCGTGTGTATGCAAAGGATTGAATCATCACGATGAGCCTCATTACCTTCCTTCCCCCATGCTTCAAGACGTCAAGAAACACGTGTCACCGGCTGGACGTTATGGATACAACCCGGTATAGTGTCTTGTGTGGGAGGAAGATGTGCTGCAAATCATCGGTACCAAGAAATGTCCGGAAACCCGAAAAGCCTTGCGTTTTTGCAAGGAGCGGTCGATTGGGCATCAGTTCGTAGACTTGCACGAACGGGAATTGTCCGAAGGGGAGTGGCAAAAGATCTTCCTCGCCATACACCCGGAGACCTTGGTCGATGAAGACAGCGCATACTTCGCCAAGGAAGGCTATCGCTGGCGCGAGTACAATGCGCAGGAAGAACTCCAGGCGCATCCGCAATTGTTGAAAACGCCGTTGCTGAAAATGGGAAACAAGGTTGTTACCGGGTGTGACACTGCCTTCATGCAAGCAGTACAGGAACGTACATGATTCGCTATTCGGTATTGGGAAGTGGTTCTTCGGGCAACAGTTATCTGTTTTCCTATGAGCAGGCGTCAGTCCTGTTCGATGCGGGGTTTTCCTTGCGCGAGTTGCGCAAGCGAACGTTGGAGGCATCGCTGGATTTCGACCATATACAGGGACTATGCATTACACATTTGCACCCTGACCATTGCAGGGGAGCCGGAGTATTCGCACGGCAGACCGGGAAGCCCGTCTATGTGCATAGGCAGTTGGTTGAGCAAAATCCACTGGAATTGGAAAAATTGGGTATTCCGGCATCGCTGATGCGAACCTTCACGACCGAGCAGCCGTTCCAAATCGGGAATTTCCGCATCACTGCATTTCCCACGAGCCACGATAGTCCCTATTCGGTGGGCTTTTCGCTGGATATCGCACAGCGTCGTTTTACCCTGCTTACAGATACCGGAATGATCGACGATACCATGCGCATGCATGCAAGTTGTGCCCATGTGCTGTTTCTTGAAGCGAATTACGACGTGCCGATGCTTGACAAAGGGCCATATCCGTACCTGTTGAAACGCCGTATTCGAGGCGAGCGGGGACATTTGTCGAATGTCGATGCGATCGAGCTGCTCAATTCCTGCCCGTCCGAGCATGGTCGGCAAGTCTATTTCTGCCACCTCTCGAAGACTAACAATCGTCCCGATTTGTTGGAATCGACTTGTTGTACCCATCTGAAATGGACTGGAGTGACGACAATCTGTCAACACGGGAATTTATACTGTGGGTCGTTGGACCCGGGAGAACCCATCAAATGAAACATGAATTGGATACATTCACTATCCGCCATCTTTTGGAACGTTCGGTCGAGCGTCATGCGCAACGACTTGCCCTTACGGTAATCGGCAATGACGAGAGTTCGATGACCTATACCGAACTGAAACGCAACGTAGATGCCATGGCCACGTACCTGATCGACAATGGTATCGAATCCGGTGACAAGATTGCGATATTGGGCGAGAGCCAGCCGATGTGGGGTGTCGCCTATCTTGCGATTGTCTCGGCCGGCGCAATCGCCGTACCTGTTCTTCCGGACTTCTCCTCACGCGAAGTGGAGACGATTCTGGCACACAGCGGATCCAAGGCAATCGTGGTGTCGACGAAATTGTTCGAGAAGATGCTCCCGTTCAGCAATGACGAGTCGCACCAGATCATGCGTATGGAGGACCTCTTCCATATCCCAAAACCGATTTCTCCAAGCCTGACTACCATTCGGGATTTCCAACATGCTCCCGGCAGGGATATGCTCAGGACCAAGGTCGACTTGAAGAAGATCAGCGAGCGGTCCCGGCCCGAGGATGAATTGGTGTCCATCATCTATACCAGTGGTACCACCGGATCGTCCAAGGGTGTCATGTTGACGAATAGGAACCTTGCCAGCAACGCGTCGGCAAGTGTCAGCCAGTTCTTCAAGATCAAGACCGGCATGCGGTTCCTCTCCATCCTGCCCATGTCCCATTCGTATGAATTCACCATTGGGTTCCTATTGCCGTTGATGGCTGGTTGCGAAGTCCATTATCTCGGTAGGACCCCGGCTGCCAGTGTCCTGCTGCCGGCAATGAAGAAGGTCCGCCCAAATGTCATGCTGTCGGTTCCACTGCTTATCGAAAAGATCTATCGCAGTTCGGTGGCCCCGCAAATAGCAAACAACCCGAAGCTCTCGAAACTGTATGGGAAACCGATGTTCAGGAAATTCATAAACCGGATGGTCGGCAGGAAATTGAAGCGGACATTCGGTGGACACCTGAAATTTTTCGGTGTCGGCGGGGCAGCACTCGATGCTGATGTCGAGAAGTTTCTCAAGGAAGCCAAATTCCCGTATTCCATCGGCTACGGTTTGACCGAGACCTCTCCACTGTTGGCAGGGTCCGGACCCAAGCAGACAAAACCAGGAACAATCGGCTACGCAGTCAAGGGTATTCAATTGCGGATCGACGATCCGGATCCAGATACCCATGTGGGAGAAATCGTGGCAAAGGGCCCCTTTGTCATGCAGGGCTATTATGGCAATGCGGAGCTAACCGCGGAGGTCTTTACACCCGACGGTTGGTTCAGGACAGGCGATTTGGGAATCATCGAACACCACCGC
>PGXU01000082.1 GCA_002839335.1 Spirochaetae bacterium HGW-Spirochaetae-4 | reverse complement strand
TGGCCAATCCGGTACCGAACATGGTGATCGCCAGTCCGCTGACGACCTGGTTCGCACGCATCGTCACACAGAGGAAGGCATGGATCGCAGAGAGCAGTCCGCCGATAAGCATAGCCACGAGCAGAGCCAGATAGAGGTTTGCGGTTGCCATGGCGGTCGCGAATCCGGCAAGGGCACCCATGAGCATGGTACCCTCCATGCCGAGGTTGAGGATACCGGTCTTTTCGGTATAGATTTCACCGAGTGTCGCATAGGTGAGTGATGTTCCCATCGCGATGGTCGCGGCGAGGAGTTTGGTGATAAAATCCATCAGGCGGCCTCCTTTTTGATGACTTTGAGCTTGTGCTCGACAAAGATGCTGCCGGCCAACAAGGGAATCAACACCAGCCCCTGCAGCACTTCTCCCATCGATTCGGGAAGTTTCATGGCAATCTGAAGCGCATCAGCTCCTGTGGTCAACGCTGCCATGACAATGGCGACTAGGATCGAGGCGAAGGGATTGAGCCCTGCCATCCATGCGATGATGATACCGGTGAATCCGTACCCTCCATCGACACCCTTGGTCAGGCGGTGGGCGATCGCCGCTGTGTTCATGGAACCGGCCAAACCGCAGATGGCACCGGAGAGCAGCATGGCAAGTACGATGTTGCGCTTGATCGATACGCCTTGGTACCGTGCGGCGCGCGGGTTCTTGCCGATCATGTTCAGTTCAAAACCCCAACGGGTCTTGTAGAGGAGGAACCACAACAGCACGACGAAGGCCAATGCGATGTAGAGACCGGAATGGATCTTGCCCCAAACCGGTGGCAGCCATGCCTCGTGGGGGAATTCGGGGGTTCCCATGTTGCCCAACGGAGCCTTCCATGCGCTGATGTAGAGGTATTCAGCAAGGCCGATGGCCACATAGTTCAGCATGAGGGTCGTAAGGGTTTCATCGACAGACCATTGGGCTTTGAGGTACCCCGGCACACCAGCCCAGACGGCACCCAGCGTCATACCCACCAGCAGACCGATGGGAAGCAGCATGGGTACGGGAAGGAATTTCCAGAACTGCATGACCCAGGTGATGCCTATGGCTCCCCAGACATACTGCCCCTCGGCTCCGATATTCCAGAACTTGAGCCTGAAAGCCACACCTACACCGAGACCGCACATGAGCAAGGGAATCGATTCGACTATGGTGTACTGGAAACGTCGGGCATTGCCGAACGCTCCATCGAGCATCGCCGAGTAGGCTTGCAGCGGATTGGATCGGGACGCCAGCAATACTATGGCTCCCAGGATCAATGAGATGGCGAATGATGCCAACGGAATGAGAACTGCCGCACTCTTGGACTTGTTGTCTCGTTTCTCAACTACAATTCTCATGCATTCCTCCTGACACCGGCGGCTCCTGCCATCATCATGCCCAATTCTTCGGTGTTGGTTTCCTTGACATCCCTGATGCCCATGATGCGTCCTTCGAACATGACGGCGATCTTGTCCGCCACCATCTGCAGTTCATCCAATTCCTCGGATACCAACAGCACGGCATTTCCCTTGTCGCGTTGGAGGATCAGGTTTTGCCGGACAGCTTCGGTAGCGCCGACATCGAGACCGCGGGACGGGTAGACAGCAATAAGTACGCCACCACAGGAGTCGATTTCGCGGGCAAGGATCGTCTTTTGGATATTTCCGCCCGAGAGGAATTTCACACAGGTATCCTGGTCGGGCGTCTTGATCACGAACGCCTCGATCAACTTGTCGGCGAATGCCCGGAGGAACGATCGTTTAATCACGGCACCCCGCGATATCTCGCTGGTCCGGTATTTCTTCATGGCCAGGTTGTCGCCGACGCTCATGTCCCCGACTACTCCGTTGGCGCCACGGTCGGCCGGAATATGGCTGACTCCCGCACGGATAACCTGCAGTGGGGTGGAATTGGTCATGTCCTTGCCGTCGATGAGTATCTTGCCGCTGGTACAGTGCAGCAATCCGGTTATGGCTTCGGTCAGTTGCGTCTGTCCATTACCGGCAACACCGGCGATACCGATGATCTCTCCCCGATGGATTTCCAGCGAGACATCGTCGAGAAACGGTCGCGAACCGATGGGATTGACCACGGTCACGTGGTCGACCTTGAGTTTTACCCCACCCGGGTTGTATGCGCAACGGTCGAGTGAAAAGAGGATATCGCGTCCGACCATCATATTTGCCAGATCCTGTGGGGTGACCCCTGCGGTGTCGCAGGTGTTGACGGTCTTCCCTTTCCGGAGGACCTGGACCTTGTGGCTGAATTCGATGACTTCATCCATCTTGTGGGTGATGAAAATTGCCGATTTCCCTTCACTCAGCATCTTCTTGATGATCTTGTTCAAATCACGGGACTCTCCGGGTGTGAGGACTGCCGTAGGCTCGTCCAGAATCAGGATGTCGGCCCCGCGGTAGACCAGTTTCAATATCTCCACCCGCTGTTGTTCACCGACGCTGAGGTCGTGTATGACCGCATCGGGATCGACTTGCAAGCCATATCGTTTGGAGAGTTCGGTTATCCTTGCACGGATTTCATCAATTTTGGGAACAAAGGGGAGGTCCCGCATACCGAGCACGATGTTTTCGGCTACTGTCATGTTTCCGACGAGCATGAATTCCTGATGGATCATACCCACTCCGAGAGCCATCGAATCTTGGGGACTGTGGATGTCCGCCAGTTCTCCACGGATGTAGATGGATCCGCCGTCGGGACGATACAGTCCGACCAGCATGTTCATCAACGTGCTCTTGCCCGCTCCATTTTCTCCTAGGAGCGCGAGCACCTGTCCGGGGTAGAGCTCCAGCGAGACATCGTCATTCGCGAGCACACCGGGAAAATGTTTGGTGATATGCTCCATGCGTACGACAGGAATCTGTGGTGTCTGTTGGTTCATTGTTTGCCCATCCAGGTTGGCATCGGCATTGTGCGTCCGGCGATGCCTTCGATACGGTGCGATTCTCAAAAAAGGGCAGACCGTAGTCTGCCCCATTCGAGCGAATATGTATCGGCTACTTGACCGATCCGATAACGCCTTCCACGAACCAGTCCATGGTAAGCATCTTGTCGTCGGCCAACTTCCCACCAGCTTGCTGTCTGACAGCCCCGGTGTTGTCTTTCAACGGACCCCAGAATACATCCCAGGTACCATTGGCGATCTCGGCCTGCTTGGCCATGACCACATCCTGGAAATCCTTGGGAACGAGCGGGCTGATCGGGGAAAGGTGGACCATCTTGTCTTCAAGTCCGCCCCAGTAGGCTTGGCTCTTCCATGTACCGTTCATGGCACTCTCGATCGCTGGGATCATGTAGTTGCCCCAGTCCCACATCGGAGATACGAGCACGTTGTCGCTACCGACGACAGAGCGGAAGTCGGCATTGTAACCGACTGCGTACTTGCCGCGTTCGATTGCTGCTTTTGCGGGCTCTGTGGTGTCCTGGTGCTGTGCGATGACATCGATACCCTGGTCAAGCAGTGCGATCGCACCTTGGCGTTCGAGGGAAGGATCGTACCAGGTGTTGGTCCAGACGACAGTAGTGGTGGCCTTGGGGTTGACCGCACGTGCGCCGAGTGCGAACGCGTTGATACCACGTACAACCTCGGGAGTATTGAATGCACCGACATAGCCGAGTTTTCCCGAAGGACTCATTTTGGCTGCGATCATACCGGACAAGTAGCGCATCTGGTACATTCGGCCGAAATAGTTGGACATGTTTTCGTTCGAGAGGTAGCCGGAGCAGTGCTCGAAATAGACATCCGGATTCTCCTTGGCAACCTGCAGCATGTAGTCCTGGTAGTTGTAGGAGTTCGCGAAGACGATCTTGGCACCGGCATCGATCAATTGTTCCATAGCACGTGCCGAAGCATCGTTCTCGGGAACATTCTCCATGCGGATCACTTCAATCTTGTCTCCGAAATAAGCTTCGGCAGCTTTGGTTCCCTGGTCGTGCATGTACGAATACCCCATGTCCCCAGGGGAGGTGATGTAGATGACTCCGACCTTGAACGGCTCATCCGCAGCCGGTGCGGCTTCTTTGCCACCCTGTGCGAACATGAGCGTTGTGGACAAGAGCAAAAGTACCAGCAACACTGACAGTTTCTTCATAGAAATCTCCTTCTGATGATATCTTGTGGGGCTAATCGTCCCACTACAGAAGTGTATTCCATGGGAAGTATGCTGTCAAATAGAAATTGCAACAATTTGCAACTAGATATGTGAAAACCTTCACATATCCTATCGTAATTGAATATGCGTATACCCTGGAGATCTGTTTTATGCATGTGGGTGAGAAAAAGAAAACGACCCTCCGGAAGGAAGGTCGTCCATGAAAAAGTCCAGGAACCGCTAGTGCGGAAGTGGCATTACCGGGCGGTTACTGACAGGAGTGTCGCGTCGGCTGTCGGAAGGATACTGACCAGGGTTCCGGGAGCATTTGAAGAAACAATGAGTTCTCCGGTTGCGGAGAAGGATACGGTGGTGCGTTCGGGGACGAATGCGTGGATTGTCAACGTTTCTGAAGCAACGACCCGTGAAGCAACAAGTGGGGACACGACAAAGAGAATGGCCAGCAATACCAGTGCTACCGTTCTGAATGTTTGTACGCTCTTGCGCATCGTGTCCTCCTACAGTCGATCCTTGGACCAACCATGTTATATGTGCAATGTACGAGTATATTTTGGATTAGTCAACACATAAATTCTTTTAATAAAAGGAATTACAATTATGTCAGATGTTGTGGGTTTGATCGAAGTTTCGTGGTGGAAGTTCTGTCTGGAATGGTCGAACCTGTGGTAGAAGCTCTATACATATGACATGATGAGTAGCACTGGCACCTGCAAATTTCCTATGGAATTCCTACAAAATGGAATAATTCCAAAAACATAGGAATTATTGGGACCAAGTGGTGACATCGGTCAATGAGGTGTGGTAGGCATTCCGAACACCATGGGAAACGGGTCAAAAAGTCCCCACTTCTATCAAACTTTGACCAAATATACGTTCGAGGTTGCGAGAAGTTTTTTTAAAAATTTTTCAAGTTTTTTCTATCCGAGCTCCCTTTTGGCGGAAAGCGGGGTCTTTCGGACAGGCAAATTCCGCACGAAGCCGACTGTCCCCGAGGGTACGGGTATGCTTTCCGTTACCGTATTTGCAAATGGTATTGACTTTACTTCATACTCTATTGCGTGGTACTATCGTGCTGTTGTCGAATCCATCGAATTGGAAGGTGCTATGAGGAATTGGAATCGGGTACTCCTGTCGATTGTCGTGCTGGTTGTGTTCTTGTCGATGTTGCCTGCTGAAGACAACGCGGTGATCGTACGTTCCCCATATTACGGAGGGACAGCAGTTGCCACGAGCGATGAATCCATTCCACGAACCTACCGTGACCAGCTTGGCCTTTCGCTGGACGAGCCGACGATAACAGGGGCCGACGCGAACCAGGAACGGGTGCTTGCCGCCATTTCCAACAACAGCTATCCGGTGACTCCCGGCGATACCCTGAACCTCTTCTACACAGAAGGAAAGAACACGACCAGCCTCACACTCCAGGTCGACGGATCCTACCGCGTCGTCATTCCCACGTTCGGGACGGTCGATGGCAGGAACAAGACCTTTGTGGAATTTGCACGGGAGATCGAGCGACTGGTGGTGACCTATCTACCGTTCTCCTTGCCACGGGTAAACCTGGTCGGCACAGGAGCCTTCTCGGTCACAGTCAGGGGTGAGGTAGATTCGACCCGGGAGGTACCCGCGTGGGGATTGAGCAGACTCTCCTCGGTCGTATCCTCCGCCACCCGGTTCGCATCCACCAGGCAAGTCCGTGTGACCTCGGTCGATGGAACAGGAAAATCGTACGATCTGTATGCCGCTTTGCGTGAAGGCGACCTCAGCCAGAATCCCTTCGTACGTGCAGGCGATATCGTAACCATTCCCCAGTCAGGCAAGGTCATTGTGATCGCCGGTGAAGTCGGTCGTCCAGGCGTGTACCAACCGCTGGACGGAGAGACATTGGCAACCATCTTGACGCGCTATGGAAACGGAGTGCTACCCAGTGGTGATTCCGATGCAGTGCTGGTGCGCAGGTACGGCACAGGCACCAGCGCCACGATCGATGTGGTCAGGGTCTCTTCGGACGAACTCGCCACATTCACAGTCAAGCACCTCGATACCATCTTCGTCAGCCCGATCGTCCCCATCTCCCGTGCGGTGACCATTGAGGGTGCGGTAAATATGGGGGAAGTACAGGCACAATCCAGTGCCCTCGGTTCTTCTGGTCGGGTCTATTACCAGTTCTTTCCAGGGGAGACGGTCCGCGAGATGTTGCAGGGAATCGCACATCGGTTCTCCGCTGTCAGCGATCTCGGAGCGACCTACCTGTTGCGTTCGGATCGCCTGATACCGGTCGATGTCCAGGCAATCCTGATGGGCAATCCGTCAGAAGTCGCCAAACTGCGTCTTGAGGAGGCCGATCGGTTCGTGGTGCCGTTCAACCAGCTGTTCGTCAATGTCGCCGGTGGTGTGTTGCGTCCGGGAACATTCCCTTACATCCCCGACAAGGGCGCTTCCTATTATATCAATATGGCGGGGGGGTTCGATCCCGCGAAAAACCGCAACGGAGCCTTTACGGTTATGGATAAGAACGGCAACAAACTCGACGGGGAAGTTCCGGTTCCCCCAGAGGCGGTTGTCACCGCCAAGCTCAATACTTTCCAGGCCGTCAATGGTCTGAACCTGGCGACAACAGTTACAATCGTCGGATTGGTGGCAACCATATTGGCTATAGTGATCGATGTCGTGGGCTTATCGAGAATGTAATCCCAGAGGGAGGAGACACATACGTGGACAGCATGAATATGGCACAACAAATTCCCGATGACGATATGCAGGAGGGGATGAGCATCAAGGAGTTGCTCCATATCCTCAAGGTCCGCCTTGCTTGGATAATCGTTGTGTTCGTGCTGGTGGTGGCCGCTGCTGTCGGCTACCTGCAATATGTAACGCCCATGTATGAATCGGAAGTGACCATCCTGGTCGATTCGTTGCAAAAGGGAACCGATTTCGAAAGCATGTTGCTGGGTCAAAGCACAGCGAAGATATCCACCGAGGTGGAGTTGACCCTCAGCAGGAGCAATATCGAAAGTGCCTTGGCGAAACTCGACTTGTCCCGCTATCGGACCGAAGATGGTGTCTCCTATGCCGGTGAAGGGATTGTCGGCAATATCAAGGGCCGTACCAGTGTCACCACGGTCAAGGACACCAATATCGTCAGGATCACCGTGACCGACCAGGATCCGACATTCGCACGCGATTTCGCCAATGCCCTGGCAGAGAGCTACAACGAACTGTTGGGGAGCATCGCCAGAAACAACAAGACCATCCAGAAGGATTTCATCCAGTCCCAGATTCCGATAAATGAAAAGCAGCTGCAGGCTGCCGCCGATGCCTTGGGACGGTTTAGGGAAGAGAGCAACTATATCCAGCTTTCCGACAAGAGCAAGCTTCTTTCAGAGAAGATCGCTTATTTCCAGCTTCGCCGTGAACCGCTTGCATTGCAGTTGAAGGAAGCCGACCTGATCATACAGGCCCATGAGGAGACCCTGTCCTCCTTTGCCTTGGAAACACCCGGGTACGACGAAGTACTCGCCGACATCGACATGGGCAACCTGCTCGAATCCTATATGCAACGAAGCCGCGAGTTGATCATGTACGAAGCGATCCAAGAGGGGGTGCCCGAAGGGTCCGACCGTCTGTTCGTATTGCAGAGCGCATTGAACCAGCTCTCCAAGTCGTTGTTGGATCGGGTGACGCTTCTGGTGGCGCCCCGTGGCTTGAGCACCGATCCGTTCATCATGGTCACTTCGCAGGAGTTGGCCAAGGCCATGCACCAGCGGGCCATGACCGAAGCCCAGATGTCGGTGTTGGAATCGATAGAGATGACCTACTCGGACGAGTTGTCGCATCTGCCGATCCTTGAACGCCAATTGTTGGACTTGCAGCGCGATGTGGAGGTGTACGAGACATTGCGCATGCGCCTCATGGAGTTGTTGGAGGAGGTCAAGATCGCCGAAGCTGCCGTTGCCGGGAGCGTTACGGTTGTCGATCCTGCCATTGTAACCCAAAACCGTGAAGGAACGGCGATTCCCGTCAGCCCCAACAAGATGTTGATCCTGGCTGTTTCGGTGCTCCTCGGAGGCGCTCTCGGTATTCTGCTGGCCTTGCTGGTGGAAATGCTCGATGTCACCATCAAGGATGAGGGGACACTAAGGAAGTTGGCCGGTCCGAACCGTCCGCTGCTCGGTTGGATACCACTCATGAGCTTCAACCAGGATCTGGACATACCGTCGCTTGTCGTCCACAACGATCCCTTGTCCTTCGAATCGGAGCGGTACAAGCTGATTGCGAACAACGTCTCGTTCGGGACGATGCGCAACAACCAGCGCATATTCAGCATCACCAGCCCGGGAATGGGTGAGGGGAAGACCAGCGCGACCGCGAATATCGCCACTTCCATGGCCATGAACGGTTTGAAGGTCCTGGTGATCGATGGAGATTTGCGCCTGCCGCAGTTGGAGACGTTCTTCAACCTCAAGAAATCGCCGCAGGGACTGGTCGATGTGGTGACAACGGAGATTTCGGTCGAGGAAGTGATCATCCAGCCTTTGGGCGATATTCCATCACTGCACTTGTTGCCACCCGGCTTGTTGCCGCCGTTGCCGTCTGCGATATTCAATTCCACCGAATATGTGGAGATGCTCGACCATCTGTTGGGGCTGTACGACTATGTGCTCATCGACACTCCGCCGCTGGTATTCGCGTCGGAACTCATGGCTATCGCGAAGCATGTCGATGGAATCGCCCTGAACGTCCGTGCCGGGGTTTCCACAAAAGGTGGACTCAGGGAATTGTTGGACAACCTGGACCTTGCCGGGATCAATGTGCTGGGTGTGATCTTCAACGGTGTGATCGAATCGAAGATGGGTGGACACTATTCGAGCGGACGATATTACACCTACCAGGGATCGTCCTATGCCAAGCGCTATTACAGTTCCCGTTACAATACGGGGGACAAGGAAGGCAAGAAGGCCAGCCAGAGCACGAAGGTGCGCAGCAGTTACCGGCAGAACTTCCTGAAGGACCTCAAGCGACGGGAGAAGTCCAGGAACCTGGGAACCGCTACTCCGATCCATCCGTTCATCGATAAACGGGATCCGTTCCTGGACGATGACCACAGCTCCAAGCCGATTTCCAATATCCTACGAAAGAAAGTTGACGACGGGAATCGGGCCTATGCGGATCTGTTGGCTGCGATCGAAGATGATCCACGTGCCACCGGTCGAATCGAGGAGTAGACACGATACGCCCGATTTGCTATGTTCAGTGAAAATGAAGGGTGGAGGAGTGCATGAAGCATCGGGTTTCCAGCAGATTGGCGACAGACCTTGGGCCTCGTGTCTTCATTTCCTATGATATGTGTTGAGAGCCGGTGATATTCACCGGTCTTTTTTTTGGACTTTCGACGACAATCGAATACAGGGAGGAGTAGGATATGGACAACATCTTCACAGGAAGATCGCTGGCGGTGATCGACGACCTGACAATCGCGGAACGGCGGTATCTGTTCGAACAGACGAAGATACTGAAGTCTGCATTGGCCGAGAACGACCAGAAGACCTTGGACCGATTCAGGATCAACGATCCCGATTTCGGCATGTATGAGGTGTTTCTGGAAGATAGCACGAGAACCCGGGAATCGTTTCGCAACGCTGCGAAGTTCCATCGGGCGAAAGTCAGCGACCTTGCGACCGACAGCTCCTCCTTCAACAAGGGTGAGAGCTATGCCGATACCTTCAATACCTTGGCCGGCTACCACAACAGTGTGTTCATTATCCGCAGCAAGCTGGAAGGGGTGTGCCGATGGCTTGAGGAGGAGGCTGGAGCCTTCGCCGGGCGCAACAATTTGAGCAGAAGACCTTCGTTCATCAACGCCGGGGATGGCAAGCATGAGCATCCGACCCAGGAGTTGCTCGACGAGTTCACCTTTCTCGAGGACAACGACTGGGAAACCTCGTCCATCCACCTCGCGCTGGTCGGCGACCTGTACCATGGAAGGACCGTCCACTCGAAGGCCGACGGATTGAGGATCTTCGACCGGGTTCGGATCGACCTGATCGCCCCTCCCGAATTGGCCATGCCCGAGACGTACCGCATGAAGATGGTGGAGAACGGATTCGAAGTGCGGTTGTTCGATTCGATCGACGAATACCTTGCCCAGCAGGATGTGGCCGACAAATGGTACTTCACCCGCCCCCAACTGGAGCGGATGGGTGAGCAGATACTCAAACGCCAGGATGAGTTGCGGGCGAAAGTCACTTTCCGCAAGGAATTCATGCGGCATCTTCCGAAAGGGAGCAAGTTCTACCATCCGTTGCCGAGGCATCGGGAGCATCCCACCATCCCGACGTTCCTCGACGATACTCCGTTGAACGGCTGGGAACGCCAGTCGATAAACGGCATGTATGTCCGCATCGTCCTGCTGGCGCTGATAGCCGGAAAGATTGGAGCGGATTTTGCCGGCGAAGCCCAAAAACAGGGGCGCAACGACGAGGAATATATCCTACAGGTCGAAAGCGGCGCGACGAGTGCCGACAAGAAGGAAGACGCCTACTCGGAAGGAGTCCGGCCCATTCGCGACGGTCTGGTCATAGACCATATCTGCCGGGGGGACGATCCAGCGACAATCCGGCGCCACATGGCTCTTATCATCAAGGTCATGGGATTGGACGATGGCAAGGGCGGGGAATGGATATCGACGAGCAAGAAGGACTCGGGGCAATTCAAAGGT
The DNA here is from genome assembly GCA_002839335.1 of Spirochaetae bacterium HGW-Spirochaetae-4. GTDB lineage: Bacteria > Spirochaetota > Spirochaetia > Sphaerochaetales > Sphaerochaetaceae > UBA8525. Next base: position 3,828 of record PGXU01000082.1, on the reverse strand, counting down.
ATCGTTTTCCGTCCGGGCAGGAGGGAACTCGACCGCAAGGATCTCAAGCGTCTGGCCGCGGTCGCAGCGGGATGTACGCTCAATATAATCCGGGACGGCTCTGTTGTGACCAAGTATCGTACCCACCTCCCACCACGGATCTACAATTTCGACGATCTGGCTTGCAACAACGAAGCCTGTATCTCGCATCCTTCCCACGCGGAGGGTGTTCCCGCCCGGTTTGAACGGACCAGCGACAACCGCTATGCTTGTGCCTACTGCGGAACTGTCCACACGTTCAAGGAAATTTGGAAATAGGAGTTTGGAATGTACCATACACTGGAAGAAGTTCAAAAGGAATTCGGCCCGCGAATCGCAGCGAAGGCATTGGAGATGGAGGCTATCAAGCTATCTCCCGGCAATCCGTTCCAATGGGCCAGCGGGTATCGTATGCCCATATACAACGACAATCGTCGGTTGCTCGCCGATACGCAGGCCAGGGCCTTGATTGCCCAAGGATTCGCAGCTGTTGTCGAGACCCTGGAAATCCCGTTCGATACGATCGCGGGAACCGCGACCGCGGGCATCCCCCATGCCACCACACTTGCCGACAGATTGGGAAAACCCTTGTGTTATGTGCGTTCGTCGGGAAAGGACCACGGTTTGAAGAACCTGATAGAGGGATTGGGATCGGACGGTTCCTTCCATAGCCAACGGGTCCTGCTGATCGAGGACCTGGTCTCCACGGGAGGCAGTTCGGTCAAGGCTGTGCAGGCGATCCGTGATGCCGATGGACTGGTCTCCTATTGCTTGGCGATCTTCACCTATGGATTGGAAGCCTCGGTGCAATCGTTCGCCGTGCTGGAACCCCAGTGCCGACCGATCGCCCTGCTCGACTATGATACTATGGTTGCAACAGCGCTTGCGACAGGCTATGTTGATGGAAACGGTGCCGACTTGCTCGGCCAATGGAGGGTCGATCCCTTCGGATGGGGCGCGGCAAACGGGTTCCCGCCAGTGGCAAAATAGGAGGAACTGATGAAAGGATACAAGACGAAATTGCAGCAGAGTGCCGAAAAAAGTGGCAACTGTGCCTGTATGGGACTCGATCCGCAGTGGGAGGTCCTCCCATACCGTAGTGGAAATATCGCCGAGGACTTGCAGCGTTTCTTTGGCGAGCTGTTCGACGCAATGGTCCGCTACAACCTCGTTCCCGCCGCATTCAAGCCGAACATCGGATACTACAGTGCGTTGGACGACCCCCGCAACGGGGCTTTCGAAGGTTCGTTGGCTTTGGCCGGCGTGCTGACGATGCTGCAACAGCGGTTCCCCACCATACCGGTGATCCTCGATTCCAAACGGGGTGACATTGCCCGTTCCAGCGCAAACTATGCCCATGAGGCATTCGATATCTGGCGTTGCGACGCCGTAACCGCATCCCCCTATATGGGGACCGATTCGGTTTCCCCCTTCGATGAACTTCGTGAGGGTTCACATGGCATCTACCTGCTCAACCGCACCAGCAATCCCGGGGCGAAGGATCTGCAGGGGTTGACTGTAGTGGATGAGGTCGACGAGAAGGAACTCTATCCGCTCTATATGGCTGTAGCCCACAAGATCGCCTACTGGGCTGAGAAGATCGATGGTATCGGAGCTGTGGTCGGGGCCACCAATCTCGACGAGTTGGGCCAGATCGCGACCTATCATGGGAAACGGTCCATCCCCTTGCTCATCCCCGGAGTCGGAAGCCAGGGGGCGAGTGCGAAGATGACCATGCAGGCACTCAGGCAGGCCGGGTACCCTGTCAAGTTGGCGAGGATCAACAGCTCCAGCGCATTGACCCACCCTTGGAAGCAGGCACCTGCACCTGCCGGTTGGCTCGACCGGTGCATCGCAAATATCGACAAGTTGCTTGAGGAGACCGCGCTGTGAGCTGGAACCAGGATCCCCTCAAGGTACGTGAGGCACTTTCCGGTTTGCATACCCGAATCCGTACCGGTACCGAACCGGTCCGATTGGCCACGGTCTCGGGTGTGCTTTCCACCAAGACAGCCCTTGTACGTCATGTCGATACCCATATGCCGGCTTTCTCGGTGGTCACGACCAAAAGTTTCCAGGTGACCCCCAATCCGGGTAACCGCGAACCGATCCTGTGCGAAGTACATCCCGGTTCCTTCGGCAACTCGGTGGGACTGAAGAATCCCGGCCTGGATGTCGCTTTGGCCGAGTTGCGTTCGTTGCGGAAAAGCCATCCGATGCGGACATTGCTCAATGTCTCCATCTCCGCATCCACCATCGAGGATTTCATCACACTGGTAGGCGCCTTCGAGGAGGTTGCCGACCTGTTGGAACTGAATTTCAGCTGTCCACATGCCAGTGCGGGCTATGGTGCCTCGATCGGGTGCTCACCCGACATCTCGGCCCAATACGTACGGGAAATCCGCAAGGCCTTCCCGCATTGCAAAGCGCTCATTTTCCCCAAGCTCACTCCAAATGTCGACGATATCGGCACCATTGCCAAAGCGGTGATGGACGCAGGGGCAGACGGCATCACCGCCATCAATACCGTGGGACCGGAGATCCATATCGAGCCGATCAGCGGCAAACCCGTATTGCAGAACAAGCTTGGCGGAAAGGGTGGCAAGAGCGGGCGCTGGATACTCGACGAGGCCCTCGGATGCATAGCCGCTATCCGCAAGGCTGTGGGCGAGGAGGTCCCCCTGATCGGTATGGGAGGAGTCTCCACCGGTGCCGATGTTGCGGCCATGATCGGTGCCGGAGCCGATGTGGTGGGAGTCGGTTCGGTTTTCGGAAAGGTCCACCAGAAACAGTGGACAGCATTCACCGACGCATTGGTATCCGATGCCGCTGCGGTATTGGCAGGGAACGGCGATCCGGCGACGGCTTCAGGATACGTGGAGACCGACGCTTCCATGCGGTACGAAAAGAGACGCATAATCGAACGCAGGACCCATGGGGCGGACACTGTCGTATTGACGTTGGAAGGCTCGTGGAACTATGAGGCGGGGCAATACGTTTTTCTGTGGATACCCCAAATCGGCGAAAAGCCGTTTTCGATCGCCGAAGCCAAACCATTGACGTTCGTGATCAAGCGTCGTGGGGAATTCACCAAAGCCTTGTACGACTTGCACGTCGGCGACGACCTGTATATCCGTGGTCTGTACGGTGCACCGGTCGAACCCGATGCGACCGAACGGGCCCTTCTCGTTGCTGGAGGTACGGGTGTGGCGGTATTGCCGGCCTTGGCCCAGCGGTTGCATGACCAGAAAACGGCAATGCAGATATTCGTCGGTACCAGTGAAACCGCTTGTGCAAAGAGTGGGGAAGGGCTGCTCGAATCGACGTTGGAACAGTTCGGTCCGGTCAGTATCATAGCTGACGACGGTGTTCCTGGCAGGGTGCTCGGTTCGCTGGAATCAGCGACGGGTTCCGATGTGTCCGACCTCTCATGTTATATCGTGGGTCCGACAGTTTTCATGCGCATCGCGGCGGCGAACATGCTCGCGGCCGGAGTTCCTGCCCAACGTATCCACCTCTCATTAGAATTGCCCACCCTCTGCGGAATCGGCATGTGCGGCGAGTGCCTGTGTGGAGACCGACTTACCTGCGCCTGGGGAACCTTTGTCAGTTACCGATATATGCAGGACAACGCACCGGAGTTGCTATGATCGATGTACATGTGCATTTGCGGGATGGAATCCAATCGGAGAAGGAAACGCTGGAGCATGGTATGCGTATCGGTGCATCCTGTGGTATCTCGGCATTCTTCGACATGCCCAATACAGTACCTCCGTTGACAACCGAAGCGGCGATCCGTGCCCGCCTCGA
>PGXU01000081.1 GCA_002839335.1 Spirochaetae bacterium HGW-Spirochaetae-4 | reverse complement strand
TCCACACTCTCAGCATGAAGGATTCGAATCCCTTTGGGTTAGGTTTTTTGATTCTGAGGAAACTTCCCTAAAGTTAGATTTTCTAATGAGGCATTACGGCTTAGACGCCGCTATAGGCAAGAAAACCACCATCGACCGGCAAGACGATACCGGTTACGAATCCGGAGACTTCGGCATCGATCAAAAACAGGACGCCGCCGAGCAGTTCCTTCGGTTCGCCGAACCTGCCCATGGGGGTTCCTGCCAGTATCTTGTGGGAGCGTGCCGTATAATTGCCATCCTTGTCGAACAACAGGTTCCGGTTCTGGGCGGTACTGAAGAATCCGGGAGCAATCGCATTCACCCGAATACCTTCCTTGGCGAAATGTACGGCCAGCCATTCGGTCAGATTGTTTATGGCAGCTTTCGCCCCCGCATAGCCAAGTACTTTCGTCATAGGGTGATACGAGGCCATGGACGAGACATTGAGGATGCTGCACCCACTTCGGCCCAACATGTCGCGCGCGAATTCCTTGGTCGGCAACAACGTCCCCGTGAAGTTCAACTTGAACACGGCATCGATATGTTCCTCATCCAACTCGAAGAATGTACGCTGTCCTTCCACTGCCTCTGTTTGTTCGAAATACTCGACAGTGGTATTGGCCCTATCCATATTGCCACCGGCTCCATTGATCAGGATGTCGCAGGGTCCCAAATCCTTTCGTATCCGTTCATGGACATCCTTCAATCCCGCAACGTCCAGGACGTTCACCGGGTAGGGAAGGGCAATCCCGCCCGCTTTGCCGATTTCAGTGGCCAAACGCTCGATCTTGTCCGCGCTCCTGTTCAACAGGGCGACCTTGCCACCGGCTCTAGCCACGGCACGTGCGAATTCGCTGCACAATACACCACCGGCTCCGGTGATGACGACTACCTTGTCCTTGAATCCCATATCGTGTTCCTTTTATTGTAGTTATCGGATATTCGATGCCTTCTCTTGTGCTTCCACAGCCAATTCGATCGCCCTGAATACCAACTGTTGGTCCATGGCGGTTTCCGTGCGGTCCAGGCAATCCCGGATAAATTTCCCGAAGAATGGGAACCCTGCTTTTCCCGCGACGCAGAAGTGGTGCTCCCCTTCGTGGTTCACCAGATACACATGGTCGCCCTCGGGATCCCGAGCGATATCGATATATTTGCGCAATTCAATGTATCCGTCCGTTCCCAGGATGATCGTTCGACCGTCGCCCCAGGTACCGAGGCCGTTGGGAGTGAACCAGTCGACACGGAAATACCCTGCGCAACCGGTATCGGTGGTAAGGGTCGCATCACCGAAATCGTTGAAATCGGGATAATCGGGGTGGTTGTAGTTTGCGATCCTGCTTGCCGTGATCCGGGCATCGTTCGATCCGCTGAATGCGAGGATCTGCTCAATCTGATGGCAGCCGATATCGACCAGTATCCCACCATAGCGGGACCGGTCGAAGAACCAGGGCGGACGGGTTGTGATCGCAGCACGATGCGGACCCCATCCCATTACCTGGACAACTCTTCCTATCGCATCCTGTTTGACCAGCTCCATGGCATATGTGGCGGCTTCCACGTGAAGCCGTTCGCTGTAGTAGACACCGAACTTCCTGCCGGTCTCCTCTACTGCTTTCCGTGCCTCGGCAATCTGTGCATGTGTGGTGCAGGGCGGTTTGTCCGCGAAAAAATCCTTTCCGTGACGCATCGCCCGAAGACCCAGCGGAGTCCTGTCGGCAGGTACAGAGGCACTGGCAACCAATTTGATTCCGGTATGTTCCAGGATTTCCTCTTCGCTTCGGCAAACCCGTGCATCGGGGAAGGATGCCCGGAATTTCGCTATCTTTTCCGGATCGGGATCATACACATAGTCTATGCCGGCACCAGCTTCCATAAGTCCATTGCACATGCCGAAGATATGTCCATGGTCCAGGCCTATAACGCCAACCGGAAATTCGCCCGGGGCGCATACCGGATCACTTTTTCCTTTGGGAGCGTAGTTTTGTCCGTCAGCTTTCTTCTGCATGGAATCCTCCTGTCCACAATGTTAAAAAATCAGGTTCGTCACGCCGGTCGCCAACCATGGCAGGAACAAAATGGAGATGGTGACAATTATCTCAACTAGGAAGAACGGCATCAAGGCCTTGGTGCTCTTTTCCAAGGAAATATTGGCGATCGAGCAACTGATGAACAGGAACGTTCCGACCGGAGGGGTAATCGCTCCGAGCTGCATGGTGATGACCATGAGGACACCGAAATGGATCGGTTCGAATCCCAGCGCTGTTCCGGCGGCGAGCATGGCGGTCGCGAACATGGCGATCAATACCGTCGGGTCGAGGAACAATCCGAGGATGAGCAGTACCAGCATGAGGAACAAGGATGCGATGTACGGATTGCCGAAGGTGTTGACAGCGAGGTTGATGATCTCGTTTTGGAAATTCAACCTGACCAGCACATTGGAGAGTACTCCCGCCGCGGCGATGGTGATCATGACCATCGCTGTGGTGGCTGCCGAGTCCATGATGATTTTCGGCAATTTCTTGAGCGTGAGTTTCTTCGAGATGAAAAAGCCGTAGACCAGGCCATACAGTGCCGCAGCGATTCCCGATTCTGTCGGTGTGAACACTCCCGCGACAATTCCAACGATTATGATCAGGGGCATGATCAATGCTCCTATCGATCGTTTGAATTCGTGGAGGAAATTCCTGAAACTGAATTTCGGTGTGGGAATGTCGTATTTGCGGATCCGATAATAGATGGCATTCACCACCATGAGCCCCAATCCGATGATAAGGCCTGGCAACAACCCTCCTAGGAACAGCTTCGCCACCGAGAGCTCGGTGTAGTACGAATACATGATCATGGCGATACTCGGTGGGATGATCGGTCCTATCATGGATGACGATGCGGTGACCGCGACGGCATAGTCGGCGTCGTAGCCCTGTTTTGTCATCGATGGAATCATCACCGAACCGATTGCCGAGGCATCGGCTGCGCCACTACCCTGGATTCCGGCGAAAAATATCGAGGCGGCGATATTCACATGGGCGAGTCCACCCTTGAATTGTCCCACGATCGAATTCGAGAACGATACGATGCGGTCGGTTATCTTGGCTTCCATCATGACATTCCCGGCAAATATGAAGAACGGTATCGCCATGAGCGCGAACGAGTCGATGCTTCCGAACAACTTGATGATGACTACGGAAAACGGAATATCGAGGGCGAAGATAAAGACCACCGAGGTGATGATCGTTGCCATGAAAATGGGAAATCCCAGCAGGATGAAAAGGATGAGTACGAGAAAAACCAGTGCGACATTCAACATATCAATTCACTCCTTGCGCATTGTCATCTTTCAGGAACGCGGGAATATCCTCTTCGGTTATTTCGGCACCGATTTCCTTCTTGCGTGAGAACGGGTGCTCCCCGAACACCAGGATCAACACATAGTCGAACAACAGGTATGCGCAACCGATGGGGATCGCTGCGTAGAACCAGGCGATCGAAATTGATATGTTCTGCAACATGGCGTTGCGGTTGGCGAATGTGCGTACCGTACCATGGTAGATGATGAGCACCAAGGCGGCGATGACAATTATGGTCGCCAGTCGCTTGATGAGGTCTATCTGTTTGGATCTGAACAATTTCCTGATGAGGAAATCCATACTCAGGTGGGTGTTTTCCTTGGCGCCCAGACTGGCGGCGAGGAACACCATCCAGATATTGAGCAGACGCATGATCTCATCTCCCCACGGGAAAGGTTTCAGTTCCGCTGGAGTAAAGTACCGGAGGATTATCTGAACTGTTCCAAGACTGATGATGGCAGAGAGAATCGCTATGATTCCAACGGTTCGCAACCTATCCAATGTCTTGTAGATTCTTCGTAACATGCATGGCTCCTCATGGTGCAAGACGATTCCCCATGAGGCATGGGGAATCGAAATGCTGTCAGTAGTCTACGATTAGTCGATAGCGGTCATCTTGTCAATGAAACTTGCCCAGTTGGCACCCTTCGCACGGTATTCGGCGAGCATCGGAGCCGCAGCTTCGACGAACGCATCGGGATCGCTCGGGGTTGTCACTACCAAACCTTCGGCGACCATCTTGTCCAAGGCTGCCGTCTGGTCGGCCTGGTCGATTTCCGCCTGGTATGCGGCTGCCTTGTCGGCGCAATCGAGGACGAGAGTGCGGAGATCCTCGGGCAGGCTTTCCAGCCAGTCGGTGTTGAAGAAGTAGTAGACGGCGGCGGTGATGTGGTTCGTGACTGCCATATACTTGGCGACTTCGTGGAACCGCATGGAATAGATCATGCTCGGGGAAGCTTCCATACCATCGATGACACCGGTGGAGATCGCGTTGTAGATTTCATTCCAGTCAGTGGTTGTACCGGATGCTCCGAGTCTGTTGAACATGGAGATGTAGACGGCATTGGGTCCGCGCATCTTCAAGCCCTTGAGGTCGGAGAGTTGGTTGATGGGTTTGTTGGTCAGCATATGGCGGGATCCCATGGATTGGCCTGCGGCGGCTGTGAAGCCGTGGGGCTGGACCAGTCTCGAGACTTCCGCTTCCAAACCTTTCAAGACACGGAGGTAGTGGTTGTTGTCCTTGAACAGGTACGGGAACTCGAACATCATGAGTTCGGGAACCCATACGCCCGGGCCGGTGCCTGGAGCGGCGACTACCATTTCCAGAGAACCTGTCTGTGCCATTTCAACCTGTTCCCGCTGGCTTCCCAATTCGCTGCCGTAGTTGGCGGTAGCCTTGATCCGACCATCGGCCTCTTCGTTCACCAGATCGACGAAGTAGGTGAGTGCCTTGCCGACAGTTCCACCCGGTGCCAAGTTGGTGGATGTCCGAAGATTATACACCTTGGTTTCCGCCGATCCTTGGGCGAAGAGCGACAATGTACCTGCGAGGCACAGGAGCATGAGAGCGACAATTACCTTCTTATGCATGAGAACCTTCCTTTTCCACCTTGGACTTGCTCCAACAGTGGTTATGATTTTCACGGGTTTCACTTTCGGATACCCTTTGATTGCCAAACGAAGCGAGAGGAAAGGGACCATGGAATGGACCACTCTCCCGAGCGAGTGCAGGCAACGTAAGGATCTATACCTCGCCCTTGGGGCGGAAAAGGAGGCTTAGCCTCCACTTTCCTGGGCTTGCCCTGGGGGGTATTGATACCTTTCATTCCGTATTTCGGGACAATGCATCCCATAGGCCCCACAGATATTGGGAGCCGAGCGCACGGTCGTAGAGCCCGTAGCCGGGCAGGGAGACTTCATTCCAAATGGCACGTCCATGGTCCGGTCGCATGACACCGGAGAACCCGATGTCGACGAATGCCTCCATGATACCCACCATATCCAATGAACCATCTGCCGCGTAATGTGCTGCTTCCTCGAATATTCCCTCGGCGGTATGGCGTAGGTTGCGCACATGGGCAAAGGCAATCTTGCCGCCCAATGAACGGATGATCGCCGGAAGATCGTTCTTGGGATTGCTTCCCAGCGAGCCGGTACACAACGCGACACAATTGTGGGGACTGTCCACTGCTTGGGTGATTCGTAGCAGGTCCCCACCATTCTTGACGATGCGGGGGAGGCCGAAGACAGACCACGGCGGGTCGTCCGGATGTATTGCCATGGTGATACCGTAGTGTTCGCAGGTCGGAAGAATTGCCTTGAGGAAATAGACGAGGTTCTCGAACAGGCTCCCGGTGGTCACCGATTGGTAAATCCCGAACAGTTCCCGGATACTTCCCAGCCGTTCGGGTTCCCAACCGGGGAGGAGGAAGTTGTTGGATTTCTTCCCCATTTCCGCAAGCATTTCTTCGGGGTGCAACGCATCCAACAGTTTCTGGTCGTAGGCAAGCACTGTGGCGCCATCTTCCCGGACTTTCGCCAGGTCGGTCCGCGTCCAGTCGAACACCGGCATGAAGTTGTAGCAGACCAGGTCGATTCCGACCGACCCCAAACTCTTCAACGTATTGATATACCGTTCGATATACATATCCCTGTCCGCGGTTCCCGCCTTTATGGAATCGTGGATATTCACACTTTCGATACCGAGCAATTCGAGGCCTTGGGCTTCGACCGTATGCTTCAGGTCGACGATTCGTTCGCGTGGCCAGTCCATGCCCGCGGCAAGGTCGGGGAGTGTGGAGACGACACCCGACACACCAGGTATTTGACGGATGGAATGCAAGCTTACGCTGTCAAACGATGGTCCAAACCACCGCAATGCCATTTTCATTTCGAATCTCCCCTCGTATGCAGGATAGGTGCCTTCTGTAGACTAGCATACTAGTATACCATTTGCAAGAATTATTTTCCTGCCTCCTCCAGTCTCGTCTCCGGAAGGTCGCGCTTGTAGGCAAAAGGATTTCAATTGACAGAAATTGTGTGGCGATGATAGTACTATGCTAGTATACTAAGAAAAAGATATGACGAATTACGCACATCTGGAGACAACAATGCTTACAATCTTGGATCGAAACGACCGTGAGAGTGCACGTGATTATGCCTATAGGGTGATCCGATACAATATCTTGGAATTGTTCTTGGCCCCTGGGACTTCAGTTTCCGAAAAATCCCTGTGCGACCAATTGCTGATCAGTCGAACTCCTGTACGTGAAGCATTGTTGGATCTTTCCCGACAACGTCTTGTGGATATCATTCCCCAACGTGGTACCACCGTCTCCTTGATCGACCCGAAGATGGTGGAGGAGGGGCATTTCCTGAGAGCATTGGTGGAAGTCGAAGTCGTACGGCAAGTATGTCGTCTGATCGATGACAAGGCTTTCCACCAACTCGAATCCAATGTGATGATGCAGGAATACCACGCGGGACACAACGCGCTCGACGAGTTCATACACCTGGACAACGAATTCCATCGGTTGCTGTTCAAGATTTGCGATAGGGAGGCGACATACGGTATTGTCGCCGATTTCCAGGCCCACTTCGACCGGGAGCGCAAGCTCAGTCTCCAATTCGTCTCGATCGCCGACCTGGTGAAAGACCACAAGGCGGTTCTGGAGGGAATCCGGGAAAGTGATGGCGAAAAAGCCGCCGCAAACATGCAGCGGCATTTGGATCATGTGTTGATCGACCAAAAACTGTTGATCAGCCGGTTCCCACAGTATTTCGCATCCTGAATCCAGCGGTTTTTACCCTGTCTATCGGACGACATCCTTTCCCAACGTTATTTCCGAGGTGGCAAAATTTTCAACACTCCGTTTCTTCTCATGGAAATGGGGCATGAAGGAGACAAGCCCTTCCCGTGTATACAGGGGATCGTCTTTTTCGATAGGCAACCTGACCGTGGTTTTTGTCACGGACGCCTTGTAGACCGCCATGATGAGTTCCATGGTGTTGCGTCCTTGCGGACCATCGATCAATAGTGGCTCCTCACCACGGATCGCGGCCAGAAAATTCTTCACTTGTCCCACATGCCGTTCCGCTTCGAGTGAGGGCAACTGTCCATAGATCGAATCGAGTCTTGCGGCCGTTTCGGTAGCATCCTCGGGGAAACCGTTCTCCAAGGCTTTCGATGCGGCGACGTTCCATGGAGCCGACAACCGTGCCTGTTCCGTCTGGAAAACCAGTTCCTGGCCTTCGTCGTGCGCGACTATCGATGCGGTCATTTGGGCCAACATGCCAGGGTAGCTGAAAATTGCGATGGCAAGGTCCTCGCATTCGGAATTGTCATGCCCGACATTGGCCATGACGGCGGTGACTTCTTGTGGCATACCGAGCATCCATTGCATCAGGTCCAACTGGTGCACCGCATGGCTGGTCGTGCATCCGCCGCATTCCTTTTCCCATGTTCCCCGCCACCACAAGTCGTAATAATTCTGGCCTCTCCACCACAACGAATTGATTGTCGCGTGCAACACGTTTCCTGCCACTTTCGAGTCCAACATGGTTTTCAAACGCATCATGGGGGTGCGGAACCGGTTTTGTGCAACTGGTGAGAACACGACGTTGTTGCGCTGCGAAGCTTCGATCATGGCATCGCATTCGGCCAACGAGGGTGCCATGGGTTTTTCGACCAGGACATGTTTCTTGGCATCCATCGAGGCAATCGAGACTTCGGCATGTACACTCGGAGGCAAGCATATGGACACCACCTGGATATCGGTCCGTTTGAGCATCTCATGGTAGTCGGCATATACATCCACCTCCAATCCCATCTCCGAGGCGAGGGCTTTGGCTTTTTCAGGATATATGTCGCACAACGCACGGATGGAACACGATTCCGAGAACGTCTGGTAGGCGATAATGTGTGATTTTGCGATAGCTCCAGTGCCGACAATGGCTATACCTATGGTAGTTTCCATGATTTCTCCTTCCCTTGTATGGTATCTCTAGTCTAACATACTAGTATACCAAAAGCAAACGGTTCCTTTCCGATCACTTCGGATTGTACCGCCTCCACTCGCTGTTGTCGACTTCAATCGGTTTTCAAGACTTTCGTGGCAACTCCATCCATATGGTGGTACAATGGAAGGACTGGAGGAGTTTTGCTTATGGACCGGTCCGAGACATTTGCCCGATTGTGCGTCTTGGCGTGCGACGCAACCGATGGAAGAGATTTGGAGAACCTATTCTCCAAGGTTCGCGATATCGATGATGTGGATGAGGAGGGCAAGCGCCCCCTTTGGTATGCGTCAATGGACAATCCTTCCATTGACGTGGTGAAGACACTCCTTGCGGCACAAGCCCGGGTTAATTTCGAGCTGGTGCAGCAGGCCACGATCCACAACCCCAATCCAGAAATCGCGATGCTGTTGTTCTCGAGACTGGAGCCGGTAAGCCAGGAGCAGCTCAACCTGTTGTTCCTTCTGGCGGCGGCTGCCAATACCCACGATATATTGGTGAATTTCTATTGTTCCAAGGGAGCAGACCCGAACACCACGATGCCTATGGACCTGTACCCTGAACCACAGTCGGACCACGATGATTTTATCGATAGCGATGAGGTGTGGTGGGATGACGACCAATCGGTCGAGCAGAATGCGTTGGTGGTGGCGATGTACGAGAATCCCGAGCCGGTCGGAATGGTCCAGGCCCTCTTGGAGCTGGGTGTGTCTCCGAACGCGGTCGACACGGAAGGATTTCCTGTTCTGATACACGCGTTGGACAACAAGGAACTGGTGCGGGCGCTGGTACTCGGTGGAGCGGATATCGACATGTACGATTGCAATGGCATGACAGCGTTGATGCACGCTTGTGCGGCCGACAACAACGATGTCGTCATGACTCTTCTCGAATTGCATGCCGACGTCACCTTGAAATCCTCCAATTCGGAAACCGCATTGCATTTTGCCTTGGGTTGCCATTTGTATGAGAATGCCGTCGTCATCAAAGCTTTGCTGGCAGCGGGCTGCGATGTGAACCAAAGCGATGGGGATGGGCTTCTTCCGCTTGATATCGCTCGGATCAACTACTGTTCCCAGGAGATCATTTCGATACTCGAGCAGGCCGGAGCGGTGATGGGCGATGTTTCTTGACGTAACCGGCCCAATCTTCTAGGATTTGCCCATGCAAAAGACACTGGTGGTTTTCACAGATGGCGGTTGTTCGGGGAATCCCGGACCGGGTGGATGGGCTTTCGTAATTACGGAAGGTGGCATGGAGGTCGTGGCGAAAAGTGGCGGCGAGGTGCAGACAACGAACAATCGTATGGAGCTAACGGCTGTCATAGAAGCGTTGCGCCATATATTGGCTCTTCCCGGTGGCGTCGCATCCGTTCAGATCAACACCGATTCCCAATATGTGAAAAATGGAATTACCCAGTGGATCCATAATTGGAAACGCAACGGATGGAGGACCGCCTCCAAGGATCCGGTGAAAAACAAGGAATATTGGATTGCATTGGATGAGCTTTCCGCCAAGGTGCCGATCCAGTGGCAGTGGGTGAAAGGTCATGCCGGCATCGAGCTCAACGAGCGATGCGATGCGTTGGTCCGCCACGAAATGGATGCGATCCTGAATCGATAGCATATCCCCGGTTCAATCTTTCCTTTGGTGGCGAATATACTTGCCCGTTGGTATTCCAAGGATTCCCTGACATTTTTTGAAGCAGAACAGGTTCGCGTGCAATTCTTCAGGTAACGGAGGAATTGGCATGCGTATCCATAGTTTCATGAGCAAAGGTTTCGCAGGGGATTGCATTACGGTGGAAGCCGATTTGCGGAAAGGCTTTCCCGGATTCGATATCGTAGGCTTGCCCGATGGAGCGATCAGGGAATCCAAGGAACGGGTCAGGAGCGCCATGCGCAACTGCGGCTTCAGGATTCCCCGCGAACGGGTTTTGATAAATCTTGCTCCTGCAGGCATGCATAAGACCGGATCGCACCTTGATCTGGCGATCGCCTTGGCGATTATCATCACACAGAAAATGGCAGAAGGGATTTTTCCCGTACTTGAAGCTATTCCGATCATGGTCGTGGGAGAACTCGGTTTGGACGGGAGCGTGATCAGCGTGCAGAATGTACAAGGGGCATTGGTTGCCGCACAGGCACGGGGATGCAAGTTGTGTGTGATTCCCGACCAAGGAATTTCAACCGGGGAGTATGCGGTGGCATGTGTGCGGACATTGTCTGCAGCGGTTGCCAAAGTGCAGGAGTATCTGCGCTCCCAAGATGTCGAGTATGGGAAGGTTGTCGAAACACCACACTGCGAAATGCTAGACAATGCTCCGTTCGCCCTGGTCGAAGGATTGTCCGGTGTGCGCAAGGCATTGGAGATTGCAGCTGTCGGGGGACACCAATTGTTGCTTTTCGGTCCCCCGGGGGTAGGGAAGACACTTGCCGCTTCCTGTTTGCCGCAGGTTCTCGCCCCTCCTGATTTGACCATGCAGCTGGAGATCTCACGTTGCCGGTCTGTTCTTGGGGAATCCGATGACTTGGTCGGCTCCCGGCCTTTCAGGTTGTTGTCCCAAACGTGTTCACGTGAGGATTTCCCTAGGGAAGCCGCGTTGTGCCACGGTGGGCTCATGATTGTGGATGAGATCGCTTCCTTGGGAAAAGGTATACTCAATTGGTTGCGAGAGACACATGACCAAAAGAAGGTTCGCCTCCGGATTGATCGGACGTTGTCCGAATTTCCCGCTGACTTTCAGATTGTGGCAACGATGAATGCCTGTCCGTGTGGCCAATTGGGTTTCGAGGATGGACGTTGCTCCTGTACTCCGGTGGCGATTTCCCGGTATTGGAATCGGCTTGGTGCGGGATTGCTGGACAGGTTCGATATCCGATTTCCGGTGGACCCTATCGGTGGGAATCCGTTGGAAGCCTTGGACTTCGATGTGGACGTCGCATACGACCGGCAACGCAAACGGTATGCCACCATATTTCCCGGGATACGTCGCAACGCTGATCTCATGTTCCGAGCCGACGCCAGAAGTGGTTTTATTCCAGATTCCATGGTAGGATTGGTGAAGGATATCACCCGGGGAAGTCTCGGGTATAGGGGTATCCTGTCGGTATGTACCATGGCGAGGACTATTGCCGATTTGCAGGATAGGGAAGAAGTTACCGAACAACAGGTTGCGTATGCGATCGACCTCAGGAGATACGGCTCCCATGATTTCTATTGGCGCAGTTCCTGAAGTCGTGTTGACACTTTGGGAACATCTTGATACTATCCAACTCGTTCGCCGCGGGCCACTAGCTCAGCTGGTAGAGCAACGCCCTTTTAAGGCGTGGGTCACTGGTTCGAATCCAGTGTGGCTCAACGGACCGACTCCTTGCAATGCAGGGAGTTTTTTTTCGCTTTTTGGCAATTGGGGCAAAAATGGGTCGAACGCTGTCCAACAACTATCCGTTCTATTTTTGTCGAGCACCGGGGACAGGGTAGGTCGGTTCTTCTAAAAACATGCAGATTGGTACTGTTCGAGCCGGTTCTTCCTCCAGAAGCAAAGTTTCCCTCACCGTCACCCAATGATGTCCCGCGGCTTTCAATGCCTTGGTTCAACGCGAACCGTATGGCATGCAGGAGTGTCGAGGCTTCATCCCGACTCAAATCCTCCCCTGTCCTGCAGGGATGCAGTCCGGCAATGAAGAGGCTCTCGTCAGCATAGATATTTCCGATTCCAGCGATGAAGGATTGGTCCAGCAGGATGGATTTCAACCGCCCACGCTTGCGATGCAACCGTTCATAGAACAGTGTCTCGGTAAGCTGCGCGGATAGTGGCTCTGGTCCAAGCTTGTCCGTGACCACAGCTGGATTTTTCGTCAGGAGCATCCTGCCGAATTTTCGCGGATCATGGAAGACCAGCTCGGATGTCTCAAATCCCAGTATGATGCGATCGTGCGCATCTGGAGTCGAGTAACGTTCCCTGACCGAAAGGGAACCGGACATGCGCAGGTGGATGAACAGACTTTGCCCATCATCCAGGTGGAAATGGATATATTTTCCCCGGCGATCGATATGTTCGATCTTCCGGTGGATGAGACCAGTAGAAAAATCATCGACGCCCATGGATCCGATACTTCGCTCCCACAGGACGGCAACCTCTTCTATCGGCACCCCTATCACGTTGTGCGAACGCAAATCCCGGCAGACAGTTTCGACTTCAGGTAATTCCGGCATTCCCTTCTCCTTATGTACTTGTCGGTATAGTTGCATGGCAAACCGGAAAAAATCCAGTATCTCATCAATTGAACCTTTATGGGATTTCTGTTTACATGGAGGGGAGGTGATCGCATGGATACAGACTATGTTGAGATAGCCAATGGATTGCGGGCGAAAGGCTACAATTGTGCCCAAGCCGTGGTGTGCGCCTTTGTCGACCAATTGTCCTTGGATGAATTGGCACTATACAAGCTTGCCGAGGGCTTTGGCGGCGGAATGGGTAGGCCGGAAGGTCTTTGTGGTGCTATCAGTGGAGGTGTCATGGTCGTTTCCTCGCTGCACAGCGGAGGAAATCCGGCAGAATCCACAAAACTTGCGACCTACGCGCTGGTGAAGGAATTGTACAACCGGTTCGTCGAGAAGAATGGAAGCAGCGTATGCACGACCCTGCGAGGACTTGATACGGGAATCGAGTTGCGTTCTTGTTTGGGCTGCATTGAAGATGCGGTGATCATAACCAATGAAATCTTAAGGAGAGAAGAAGCGAAATGAAAAATTTTATCTACTACGCCCCGACCAAAGTGATTTTCGGGAAAGATGCGGAAAACCAAGTCGGATCCACAGTATCCGCCGCAGGGTATCGGAAAGTCATGGTCCATTTTGGTGGTGGCAGTGTGAAGAAGAGCGGGTTGCTCGATATAGTAACCGCGAGTCTCTCCGATGCTGGAATTTCCTATGTCGAATTTGGAGGCGTCGAACCGAATCCGAAAATTTCTCTGGTACGTGAGGGTATCGCTCTAGCGAAAAGGGAAGCGGTCGACATGATTGTCGCTGTCGGTGGCGGTAGTGTGATCGATTCGGCGAAGAGCATCTGTCTCGGTCTCGCCCATGGCCTCGATCCTTGGGATATGATAGAAAACGGAACGGTTCCCACCAAGCGCTTTCCTCTGGCTGTGGTGTTGACCATCTCTGCCGCTGGAAGCGAAATGAGCAACTCGCATGTCATCAGCAATCCCGAAAAGCATTTGAAGCGTCCTTTGAACAGCGATATGCTGCGCCCGGATTTCTCCTTCCAAAACCCCGACTATACCATGTCGGTCAGTCCATACCAGACTGCATGTGGAATCGTCGATACGATGATGCACACGATGGAACGCTACTACACACCCGATACAGACAACGACCTCACCGACCGAATTTCGGAAGGTCTCCTTGTCGCTGTCAAGAACGCCGGAAAAGTGGCGATGGAAAATCCTCAGGATTATGAGGCGCGGGCGACACTCATGTGGGCTTCCAGTGTCTCGCACAATGGATTGACCGCATGTGGCAAGGCCCCCTCATTCCCGGCGCATAAGATTGAACATGACGTGTCCGGTCTGCACGATGAGGTTTCCCACGGAGCTGGTCTGGCTGTCATTTTCCCCGCTTGGGCGCGTTACGTATACAAACACGATGTTCGGAAGTTTGCCCAAGGTGCAGAGAGGATCTGGGGTGTCGAAATGGATTATGACCATCCCGAACGGACCGCAGAGCAGGGTATTGTCGCCATGAAGGAATACTTCAAGAGTCTCGGCATGCCTGTGACCATGAAGGAGTTGGGAATCGATCCCGCGGAATATCAAACACTCGCCGATATGACTACGTATGGCAATACAAAACCCTTGCCTTCCTATGTGGCCTTGGGTAGCGAAGAGATTGTCGAAATCTTCAAATTGGCCTCCGAATACTAGTCGCAAACGCCATGGCTTGCCAGGGCGCAAGCCGTTTGCGATCAGTTTCGCAACGTGAAGCGTACAGGGAAGAGCAGGGTGACCGCGATAGGTTTACCCTCGATTGAAGCTGGAGCAACCTGCATTCCCTGGAACGCTGCCTGTGCAGCTTCACCGAAACCGTATCCCGGGTCATCGACGATCCAGATGTCCTCGACATCTCCTGAAGAAGATATGAATAGTCGCAAGACAACGACTCCTTCCTTTCCTTGGCGTTTCGCCAGGGAAGGGTATATGATTCGTTTCGCCAGAAGGGTGCTGTCGAATGTAGGACCGACAGTTGTGCTTTCGAGCGGGAAGTATCCATCTATCGGCTCGGGTCGCACAATCGGTTCGGGGCGCACAATCGGCTCGGGTCGCACAATCGGCTCGGGTCGCACAATCGGCTCGGGTCGCACAATCGGCTCGGGTTGTA
>PGXU01000128.1 GCA_002839335.1 Spirochaetae bacterium HGW-Spirochaetae-4 | reverse complement strand
TCGGACGTTCACTCTATGCGATCGGAGGCAACGAAGAGGCGGCGATCGCCTCGGGAATCACTGTCAACCGCAATAAGGTGATTGCCTTCGCCATCAACGGTGTGCTGGTGGGAGTAGCCGGTGTCCTGTTCATGTCCCGTGTCAACGCAGGATTGCCCAACGGTGGCATCAACTACGAATTCCAGGCCTTGACCTCGTCGATTATCGGCGGAACGAGCTTCTCCGGAGGTATCGGCACGGCCGGTGGAACAGTGATCGGTGCTTTCATTGTCGGATTCCTCAACAATATCATGAACCTGGTGAACGTGAACGCCTACATGCAGCAGATTGTCCGTGGTGCGATCATCGCCTTGGCGGTCATCTACGATATTTGGGCCAAGAACAAACGGACCAAGCGCCATATCGGACGGATTGAAGAACAGAAGAGTACCACGTGATGCCTTGCCGTCTGTCGCTCGTCATGGTGCCTTTTGACTCGGATTTGACGACAGTTGTCGCATCTGCCATTTCTGGACATGTGATTTATGTTGACCCGCGGGAAACATTTCAGCACAATGGAACCGACGTGCATCCCTATGTGCGGCTATTTAGTGTAAAGTGGTAGTAACGTATGAAGAGAAAACATGTTACCCTGAAAGATGTGGCTGAAAAATCGGGAGTTTCGATTACTACCGTTTCGCATGTGCTCAACAAGACCAGGTATGTGAAGAAGGATACGCGCGAATACGTCCTACAGGTGATCGAAGAGCTCAACTACGAGATGTACCGGCCGAAAAGTTCGATGCGCAAAATCCAGTACATTGCAATTGTGATTGCAGATATCACCGAAGACTATTCCATATCGATCATCAAGGCGATCGAGACCTATGCGAACGACAACGGCATATCGATTCTTGTGTACGATTCCGAGGACGATCCCGACAAGGAACGCAAGAATATCCGTACCGTCCTGGCCAAGCAGGTCGGCGGTCTGATCCTGTCCCCGGTGAACTCAGAACAGTGTCCCAAGGAGATCAAATCCGCATCCATCCCGATTGTGCTGATCGATCGCCAATATACTTCCCACAACAAGCTGTTCATCGGTATCAACAATTTCGAGAGCGGGTACAAGGCAACCCGTTACCTGATCGACAAAGGGTGTAGGAAGATCGGGTTCATCGGATATACCGAAACAGTCTATACCATTCGGCAACGGTCGATGGGGTACCGTTCATGCCTGATGGAGCTGGAACCCGAGGGTTCGCAGCATGTGCTTCACTTGAACTACAAGCGTGAGGATTCGAACAAGTTGATCCGCGATTTCATCGAGGGAACCGGTGTCGACGGTGTCATCTGCGCGACCAGCGATATCTGCTACTACCTGATCGGCAGCCTGCAGGAACTGCATCGGAAGATTCCCGAGGATGTGAAGATCATAACCTACGATGACAACAAGTGGCTCGATTATCTGAAGTACCCGATTTCTGTCATCACCCAACCCACTGGTGAGATCGGGATTCATGCGGTGGAGACAATCATCGAAATGGTGCAGCACCCCGAGAACCAGAAGCATATCCACTCGGAGATGTTGTTCGATATAGGGTTTATCGATAGGCTCTGATACTACGTACGTACCTGGTACCGGTTTTGCTTTTTGTATTAGGCAATTTTAGATAGCCTCCATATTGGGGTAATAGTGATTCTTATGCCATGCGTTTTTACATTCTTGTTGTTAAAATTTCTACCAATGTGCTGTCCACATTCGCCATGCCGGTCTTGCAGAGTTTACCAAGATTGTTGACCGTTTCTTCGGAAGTCATTCCGACAATACCATCAAGTTTGTCAATAGTGGTTCTATCGAGCACGACCAACGACTGGATGTACGCTTCACCGACAGCGGTAGCCAATTTGAAGGAACAACCTCCCTTCGCTCCATCGCAAACCATTCCTGCCAAACTGCCGATCATATTGTTGATCACCAAGTGCATTTCCTCAGACCTTCCACCTTGTAGCCACGTCATTCCTGTTGCTGCTCCAATTCCAGCGGCAACCGCACACCCGCAGACTGGTGACAACCTACCAGTCTTTTGTTTGATATAGTGTGTAACCAAGTGGCTGATTGCCAAGGCAATGGACAGTTGTTCATCCGTACAGTGCATATGCCTTCCCAAGATGGCGCATGGAATAATCGCTGCAATACCTTGATTCCCGCTACCGGAACTACTCATCACAGGATGGTTCAGTCCTCCCATCCTTGCATCGCAAGCCGAAGCGGTATACGCCCTGATGATATTGGAGATATCATTGGACAGGCACTCCGTTTCCATCAAACGAAAGAGTCTTGGACCGAATCCCGAACTATAGTGGGCTTCCTTTCCAACCTTAGCTATATCAAGATTCATCGTTACCCCTTCTAGCAGAAATCTGAGATCAGCCGGGTCCACAGACGCTGCAAAAGAGAATATGTCGTCAAGACAGGCTGTTACCGTCTCATCGCTGTTAAAATTTTTATGGCTGGAATCCTTGCTTCCGAAGAGTTCCATTCCATTTCTCTTGATACTCGTCACATTGGTATGATTTGACTCTATAACACATTCTGCATAATCATATTCGGTTGCGACCCTAGCATAGACATAGAAATCGACATCTCTCTCTACTGTTTCTATCCGAATACAATCCGAATCCAGTATCGATTGTGCCTTTTTGACTGCATCACTGTCGACATCCCTGAAAATTTCCAATCCCATATCCGGACAACCTGCTACCAAAGCAAGTGCCGTCGCGAATGGAAT
>PGXU01000080.1 GCA_002839335.1 Spirochaetae bacterium HGW-Spirochaetae-4 | reverse complement strand
TCAACATGTCCGAGGCTGTCACGAAAAGAATGGAATCGGCGTAGGAACTGAGGATGTCCGAGTCGACACAGTCCTGGATCGGCGGCCCTTCGATGATGATGACCGAGTACATCTGCTTCAACTCATCCATCAACTCCCGCATCCTTGCCGATTGCAACAAGTCGGGGATGACGGCTTCCCCTTTGCGCACGATCATATCCACTCCTGAAAGTTTGGTGGAGGAAATGATCTGATGGCTGTCGAATACCCGGTACGATAGATATTCGCCCAAGCCGTTTCCCGCGCCTCCATCGTCATCGATGAGGAATTCGTTGAACGGCGACTCTTCCTTGGATTTTCGGATCTGCGCATCTATAAGCAGGACATGTTCGTCCTGTCGTCCAAACACGGTGGCCAGGTTGATCGCGGTAGTAGTCTTGCCCTCACCATCGGAGGCACTGGTTACCAGGAACGTCGCTCCCTTATGGGGGTAGGCCGCCCTGAGTGGACGCGATAAGATCCGATATTCCTCGATATGGACCGATTCCCCCTGTTCGGAAGGCATGAGGTGCCGTTTGTTCCTGACATAGCCGAATGTCTGTAAAATCGGCATCTGCAATTTCTGTTTGGCATCTCCCGCCGATTTGATCCTGAGGTCCAAGGCTATGGTGACCAACAGGATCGTGAATCCCAATAGGAACATGACCACGGTCGCACCTGCGGCAATCATCCGCCGGTTGGACTCGCGCGGAAAGAGCGGTTCGACGGCATCGGAGATGACATAGAAATCCGAGTGCTCCTGGGATGCTATCATGGAGTATTGGTTGAGTACTTTCCCAAGGCCTTGGGCAACAGCTTCCAATGAAGCAACCCTTCCGCTTATCCTGGCGTATTCCTGTGCGATCAACGGGAGGTCGACATACCGGTCCTTAAGCTCCATGTACCGAGAATTGTCGCGTGCATAGGCAGATTCGGCTTCGATAAGCTGCAACTCGCTCTCCAACAGGCGCAACTGCAGGCTCTGCAGATAGGTGCTGTCGGTCTGGATGGTTGCGCTTGTCGCGAGCGGTGCCGACAGAAGCAGGTCCAATTGCCGCTGGGCTTCGATCAACTCCACCGAGGGGGTCTTTTCGGCCAGGAACCTATCGTAATTGTACCGGGCAGTTTCGTATTCGGTCCGGTCCACCGTTCCACGCACATATCCGTTCTCGGCGATTGCCAATATCGTGCGTAGCCGTTCTTCCTCAATGGGGTCGAGTCTGGCGGACTGGAAGGCCTCGATTTTTTGCTGCAACAACCGGATCCGGTTGTTCGCTTCGTCGACCGAAAGGTTGGGCGATGCCAAGGTGCTGGCCAATTGTTCGTTCTGTTCAACCGAGAGGAGCTTGCGTGATTCGATCTCCCGTTCTATTCGGGAAATCTTTGCTTTGGCCGATTCGATCATGGCTCGGTTCTGCTCAAGGTTGGATTCCAATGACAGCAATTCCGAAGTGTATTGTGTGGCTTCGGTTCCCAGTTCGCGGATACCATGGGTCCTGACAAATGCCGAGAATTCTTCCTTCGCCAACTGCAGTTCCTCGATCGTGGAATCATATTGCAGGTTCAAGTCGGACAATTTCGCCTGGATATCCTGATCGATCATCCGGTTGCTGTTCTCAAGGAAGATGGTGCGGATGGTGTTTGCGATCCTCGCGGCCTGGGTGGGACTCTCCGACTTGGCGGAAATGAATATGAGGTTGGAATCGTATGCGGTATCTACGGATATGGCGGCACCCAACTCCTCCAGTGTGAGTTCGAGTTCCAAATCCTTGCGCAGGGCTTCCAGATTCGGCACGATCTTGACCATATTCACGTGGTCGTTCAGGTCGCTGGACGATGAAGTCTGCAACAAGCCGGCACCCTGGTCGTAGGTAAGTTCCGTTCCGCTTCCCACACTCTGGTAAATCCTAAAGGAATCCGATACATAGGATTCGATCGGTTGATAATACAAAACGGTGGTCGCCTCATACTCACGGGTACCAAGGAATAGGGCGGCACCGACACCGACTGTAGCCGAGAGCACCGCGATTCCAAGCAGGACCCAGATTTTCATGCGCAAACTTTTTACCACTGTCTTCAGTTCCAGTGGAATGTGGAAGGTGTCTTGTCCTGCAGCCGGCTCGTGCGCCATATCCGCTCCTTTATCGTTTGTAGAGACGTGCGATCTTGCCTGTGATCTTCGCTTGTATATCGGTATCGGTAAAAGAGAACCAGAATATCACGATATACACAACTATTCCAGGAACCGCCTTTACCATCATATCCCACAGGGAATGGACTGGAAAGAGATATTTCATCAACATGCCGGTTCCGACCAGTGCGAGTGTAGGAATGGCTGCAGGCAAGTAGACTCGGGTTATGTACTTCATATACGAGAAATGGTAGACGTTGGCAACTTTGGCCGGCACTACTACCGTGCTCACGACAAAACTCGAAATCACTGTTCCGAGTGCTACGCCTGTGAGTCCCAGCGGGCGAATCAGCAATAGGCTGGTAACAATGTTGATCCCCGTCGACAACCCTGCGGAGACCGCACTGAAACGGTGGTGGCCGGTCATGGTAAGGACATTCGAGGCCACCAGTTCGGGCACGGCGATGACAAACGATGTGATCAGGAGTATCAATGGAATTGTCACGACGGCAAAGGATTCGTCGACCCAAAAGACCAGCAGCTCCCGAGCGAAGACATACACACTGCCGGTGATCAGGAATCCTGTCGCCATGATGTACTTCGAAAGGTCCAACAGCAGATAGCGGATGGTTTCATCCTCCTGCTTTGCCTTCAACTCGCTGATGAGCGGAGTCAGCACATTCACCAATTGCTTGGTGAGCAGGAACGAGTATTCCGTGACTTTGATGGCGACGGCGTACAGGCCGACGAACTCCAGGCCGAGCATAAGCTGGATGATGATCGAATCGGTCTGGAACAATACCAAGCCTGCGATAGTGGTGAGGAACGAATAGAAGCTGAATCCCATGGCTTCCCGGAAATACTTCTTCCGGATCATGTTCGGGGAGATATGCAGACCTTTGACATTACGATAGGCGAACAGCACATAGAATAGGTTCTCCACCAGGAAGGAGGCACAGTTCAAGGCAGCGAGCCAAACGATATTCTTGCCGTGTGAGAGGGCGAACCATGCCGACCCGGCGTAGACGAGGGTACCAAGCATCTGGATGATGTTGATCAGGTGTATCTTCTGTTCACCGAACAGGGCTCCCTTGAATAGGCTCAATGGTATTTGGATTGCGAGCGAACGGATACCCAAGATCAACAGGACGGCGACCGCTATGCCCGCCAATTCGGAATCGATGGCGAAAAGGGTAGGATAGAAGAAGGCAAACACGGTGAGCAACACCAGCCCGACGAGTGCGATGATCACGTAGACGAAGAATATCGTGCTCAACATATGGTTGCGATACTCGATTTCACCGGTCACGCTTGTCTCGCCGGTCCACTTGACCACTCCGAGGCCAAAGCCGAAATCGAGCAGGGAAAAGAACCCTATGATGGAGAACGATAGGTTCCAGAGACCATAGGCCGCAGGCCCCAAGGTTCCTATGATGAAGGGTATCAACCAGAAGGAGACTACCATGGTGAAGAAGAACCGGAGGTAATTGGTCAATGCGTTTATGGAGACCCTGCGTATCCGATCATTGTTACTCATGGCTCGACAAGCCTCCTGACGATGATGATGCCATGACCAATGCTTGCCCGAAGGCCAAGGCCACAACCGTTTGATACAAGACCGGCGATTGCCGCAATACCCACTCGTAGAGTCCGATTGCACACACCATGGCGAATCCCATGGCCAATGCCAACAACAACCGGTGTTCCAGGGTGTTCCATCGTAATCCATATACAACCATATTGCCAAGAAAAAGCACCAGCAATCCGATAAAAGCAACCATGCCGCCATATCCCATCTCGGCTGCCGTGAGCAGGTATATGTGGTGGGCCACACCGGCTTGTTCCTCATAACGCATGACGGCAATATGCTCCCGGTACTTCCGCGTTTCGGTCAGCACCTTCGAATAGAGGTTCAAGCCTACCCCAGTCTTGTGGTCGTCCGCCATCATGATCGCAGCCAATTCAAATTCGTTGCGGGCCTCCTCACTTGCCGGTGGAGCATTCATGAACCGGTCGATGACCGTGTCGGCAACGAACAACACGCCGACGAGCATGAAAACCAAGATGAGCAGGGTGGTGCGCTTGGTTCTCAACGAAGGATTGCGTCGGTTGGAGATTATGAGCGATCCGACCACGAGGGCTCCCGCTCCCACCATTCCGGTACGGGATCCGGTTGCGAAAATTGCGAAGATCAACCCCAAGGCTGCGGCCAATGTCATCAAGAAAGTCCAGATTCCAACATCCTTGTCATATAACAGCCAAACGAGCAATACACAGAGGAGTATGACCGCGAACGATGGAATGGTGTTCGAATGGTCGAAAAAGGCCCATGCCCGGTAGATTCCATCGACATATTTCTGTTTGAAGGTGATGAGGGCGAGAAGAAACCCGGTGACGACATATGCCCATACCAAGGTCCGTATCGATTTGGAGGAGACTCCTTCGGTTACAAAGAAGTTCACCGTACACCAGTACATGAGGCCCATGCGCAGCAGTTGCCAGATAACGAACCAACCGAGGATCGAGTTGTCCGCAGTGAACACCGTATAGGCGGCATACAGGAAAAAGGCCAGCAGGGGGAAGAAGAATCGGGGGCGCCATACAATCGCCGACCCGGAACGCAACAACATGCCGATCGAAAGCCCCCAGGCCACCAGATCGGCCAACGTGATCTCGAAACCCCGTACCGGTCCCCGGTAGTATTCCATGGACATGAGATTGATGCTGGTAGCCGAGCCGAACAGGAAGGAAACCACCATCAATCCGAAGAACACGCGCTTCATCGTGGATGAGACTGTGGAGGTAAAGGCTATGAAGGGAACGCCGGCTGCCAGTGCGATGGTGAATATGATGTATTTCATCTCTCAAAGGATGATACCATGTTGCTCCAATATGCGGTAGTCGCCAATTTTACTGATTTCGGGTTGTATTCCCCTGTTTACAAGGTGATAATACACCATATGAACATACACATGATCCTATTGTCGGGGGGGTCGGGCAAACGTCTCTGGCCACTTTCCAACGAAATCAGGTCCAAACAGTTCCTGCGTGTGCTGGGGTATGGTTCCGGCGGCCATGAATCGATGCTTCAGCGGGTATTCCGTCAGCTCCGTGCCGAATTTTCCGGTGCGCACGTGGTAGTAGCGACAGGGGCGGCACAACGTGAACAGATCCTTTCCCAACTGGGCGATTTCGTCGACATCGTCTCGGAACCACAACGGAGGGATACCTTTCCGGCAATCGCGCTGGCCACGACCTTCCTGCACGACCGTTGCGGGAGCCCCGACGATGACGTGGTGGTGGTACTTCCGGTCGATGTGTTCACCGAGCAGCACTATTTCACCACCTTGGGTCGCATGTGTGAGGTGGTCGAAGCCGGTGGTGCGGAATTGGTGCTCATGGGAATCGCACCGACCTTCGTCTCAAGCAGGTTCGGATACATGGTGCCTGGAGAACCGGCGGATGGATATGCCCACATCGAACGGTTCGTCGAGAAGCCTTCCTTGGAACTGGCAACCGACCTTATCGCCGGGGGGGCATTGTGGAACGGAGGAGTGTTCGCATTCAGGTTGGGGTATCTTATGGAGATCGTACGCTCGCATGTCGGCAACCTTTCGTTCTCCGACCTCCACGAAACCTACGGAACATTGGAAAAGACCAGTTTCGACTATGCCGTGGTGGAAAAGGCGACGTCCGTGGCCATGGTTCCCTACGACGGCATGTGGAAGGACCTTGGCACGTGGGATGCCCTTGCCCAGGAAATCGGCCCACAGGGAATTGGAGAGCAACTGCTCTCGGCATCGACAGAAGGGACCGTGGTGGTCAATGAGCTGGAAATTCCTGTCGTGGTGGCCGGTACCCGCAACCTGATAATCGCGGCAAGTCCCGATGGGATCCTGGTATCCGATGCACAGCCCGGATCGGAACTGAAACCTCTGGTGGATACCTTGAAACATCCACCCCGGTTCGAACAATTGCGGTGGGGGACGAGGACGGTACTGGAACGTGCGCAAGATCGGCAGGATACGGCAGGTGAAACGAGGGTAGTCGAATTGGCTGCCCTTCAGGAAGCTCCTATCTCCTGTGCCATGGGAACGAACCTGATCATGGTGTGTTCAACGGGAAGGGGTTCCTGGACCATAGGTGGGGATACCCGACAGGTCGAACCGGGAACAACGATACGAGTTGCAGGTGGGGCCTCGGGGGTATTGTATAGTGGGGAAGGATTGCGGATTGTCGAGATAGTTGTTCCGAACGTGGAGAATGTGTAGAAAAATTGTGAAGAACGCTAGTCGTTCTGGTGGCAAAACTATACTATTCAGAAGTTGAAATGAATCCAATTCAGTAATACATGATGGAACGCGTATCCCATGGGAGGTGGTATGGTTGGTCATCGGAAATATCTGGCAGGTATCTTGGTGGTGGTTCTGGTCCTTGCCGTCTCTTGCATGAAGGAAGAGCCACAGGATGTTGCTGTAGATAGCGTGTCGGCATCCACCGATTATACCCAATTGGTCGCTTCCGCGGTTGAGGTCAAGCTTGCCGCCTTGCGTCCGACTGTCCAGGGAAGCGGTGTCGTCCAAGGCCGGAATGAAGTTGTGGTCAAATCACGGACTTCGGGTATCGTGACATCGGTCGAATTCGACTTGGGAGACCCGATCGATAAGGACCAGGTTTTGGTGCGGATCGACGATACGATCGCCAACCTTTCGTTGGACCAGGCGACAAGACAAGTGGAGAACGCCAGGAAGGAAGTGGATGCGAATACCCAACTGTACGCACGTGGGGCAGTATCCCTTAGCCAGCTGAACCAATCGAAAGCGACGCTTGCCGGACTTGAAGCCCAACTTGCCCGGGCGACCGATTCTGTCCGCGATGTCGTGATCACCTCTCCCCTCGCTGGCCGGGTCGCCGATCGCAACGCCGCATTGGTTGTCGGCGATTCGATCCAGGCAGGACAGACAATCGGAAGAATCATAGATTTGCAGACGCTGAGTATCTCGCTCTCGTTCGGCCAGTCCCAGATATTCCTGGTCCGGGAAGGAGCCCAGGCACGTGTTGTGATCGATACTCCCAATGAAACGATCTCGACTACAGGTACGGTGCGGGCCATAAGCGCGGGAAGCGATGCACGGACGGGAAGTTGGACAGTAGTGGTGGACTTCGACAATCCGGAGCCGGATACCATACGGGCCGGCATTTCGGCCAGTGTCACCATATACAATGCGGAAGCGCCCGTATATCCTCTGGTGCCCAACGCCGCCATGGTGAATCGCGACGGACGCTCCTATGTGTATGTGTTGCAAGACTCCATTGCGAAATTGGTTGAAGTGGAGGTGGTCGACCGCTATGGGGACACCACTGCGGTAACCAGTCTCGACGGGACGTTCGAGTTGCCGGGAGCGAAAGTCCTCACCAGTGGACTTTCCCGGGTCACCGACGGATCTGCGGTCGTCACGCAAGACCAGTAGGCTGAAGGGAGTAGAGCATGAACGAGCACGAGTCGCGTACACCTTCCTCCTCTTTCAGTGTGGGAAGATTCTCTGTAACGAAACCGGTATTGATCAACATACTCATGATAACGATCCTTGCCCTCGGAGCTTTCAGTCTTGTCAGATTGCCCCAGGAACAGTTTGCGGAAGTGCCCTTCTATTGGGTGAATATCATCGTTCCCTACCCGGGTGCCAGTGCGGCTGATATGGAGACCTCGGTCACAATTCCTGTGGAGAACGCATTCCAGGGGGCCAACAAACTCAAAGGGATTTCCTCGACAACCAGCGAAGGCCTTTCCGTGGTGCGGGTAGAATTCGACGACGGTATCACCAACGAGGAGTTCCAGACCTTGTTCCAGGATGCCCAGACCCGCTTCAGCCAGGTGACCCTTCCCGAAGGGACGCTCGATCCCTTGGTGGACGACTTTTCATCCGCCGACTTCCTTCCCGTTGTGGAGGTGGTGGTGAGTGGGAATTTGCCGTATGCGCAACTACGCCAGGAAGCCCTTACCCTTCGCAACCAGATTTTGCGCGTCCGCGATGTATCCGATGTGGATATCGTCGGTCCACCGGACAGGCAGATCCTTGTCAACTTGGATCCCGTCCGATTGGCCTCGTTGGGGTTGACGGTGAATGAAGTGGTGCGGGCGATCCAAGACCAGAACCGGGTGATCCCAGGCGGTACATTGAACTCGGGTTCACGCGAATACCTGTTGCGCACGTTGGGATTGGTCGAGACCGTCGAGGATGTTTCCGATGTTATCGTACGGCGTTCCACTACCGGTTCGGGAATCGTTAGGGTGGGGGATGCCGCAACGGTGATCGATGGTTTCGATCCCGATTCGTCGATCGCACGGTTCAATGGGGAGACTTCGGTTTCCTTGCGGGTCACGAAAGTTCCTAGGGGCAGTTCGGTGGCGGTCGTATCCGGTACACGGGACCTGGTCGACAAGGCTGCGCAGACGATCGGAAAGGGAGCGACACTCACGTTGTTCAACGATTCGACAGTGCAGATCGCCTCCAGCCTTTCGGTCTTGGCTACCAATGCCCTGATGGGTCTGGTGATCCTGGTGGTGATCCTCTGGTTGTTCATCGGTTTCCGAAATGCGATGATGACAGCCTTGGGAATTCCCGTGACATTCGCGCTGACCTTCATAGCATTGGATTTGCTCGGAGAGACCATAAACACCAATACCCTGTTCGGCCTGGTGTTGGTGTTGGGATTGATAGTGGACCATGCGATCGTGATAATCGAGAACTCGTACCGGTTGCAACAATCGGGATTGTCACGACATGATGCTGCCATACTCGGCACGAACCAGGTGGTTTGGCCGATCATAGCGGCAACCGGGACAACCATCGCCGCATTCTTGCCGCTCATGATCATTCCCGGCACCATAGGAAAATTCCTGAGGGTAATCCCGTTGACCGTGACCATCGCCTTGATCGCCAGTACGGGAGAGGCGCTGTTCATATTGCCCAGCCACTTCGCCGACTGGGGAAAGGTGCGCAGCAAACCGAAGAAACGGGTCGCGGGCCAATGGTTCGACGGTGTCCAACACGGGTATGGCAAGATGCTCGATGTATTCTATCGTTTCAAGAAACTGTTTCTCCTGTTGTTCATCGGAATCATGATCGGTTCCTTCTCGCTGGTCTCCATGTTGAGGATCGACTTGTTCTCGGCGGAGGATTTCAGTTATTTCACCATAGATATCACGACACCCAAAGGGACTTCCCTTGCCGGTACCGATGCCGTGGTACGGGACTTCGAACACATACTGTTGCCCAAGGTTGGCAATGGAGAAATCTTGTCAATCAGCTCGAGCATAGGCTCGGTATCGGGCGAATCCGGAACTGGGACCACGAGCAATGCGGCCCAGATCACGGTGGATCTGGCGGAAATGGATGATGGACGGACCCGAGGCATCGACGCGATAATCCGTGAGATTGAAAAGGAGACCTATTATATTGCGGGAGCGGACCAAGTCTTCTACCGCAAGGCACAGAACGGTCCCCCAACGGCGGCCCCGTTGACCTATCGGGTGTCGGGAGACGACTATCCCAAGATCGTCGAGGCTTCGAAGGAAATCGCCCAGGCATTGGCGACGGTCGATGGTGTCTATACGATAGAGAGCGACTACGCGGAGGGAAGTCCCGAACTGAAGATCCGTCTCAATCAGGAGCGGGCCAGCGCATTGGGTATATCGGTGCAGACACTGGGTACGTTCGTTCGCGCACGGTTCGAGGGATTGCCGGTTGGTACCTTCTTTTCCAACAATGAGGAGATCAGTATCGTCGCCCGGTTCGATTACCAGGGTGGTGCCGGCTTCGCAGACCTCGAGCAAGCCATGATTCCAACCGAAGATGGTCGCCTCATTCCATTTTCCAGCGTTGCCGACATAGAGATCGGCTCCTCGGTCGGGTCGATCAGACGGGTGGAAGGAAAACGTGAGATCACGATAACCGCCGAAGCCGACGATAGTCTCGACCTCAAGACAGTCGACGCTTTTGTCACCGCCTACTGGGAAACGAATATGCAGGACAGGTATGACGGTGTTGTCTACGGCACCGGAGGAGAGTTCAGCGAATTCTCGACACTCCTGCTCGATATCCTGCGGGTCTTTGTTCTCGGTATCTTCCTGATCTATCTCATCCTTGGAGCCCAATTCAACAGTTACAGCCAACCGCTGCTGATCCTGGTCTCGATACCGTTCGCCTTCGTCGGAGTCATCCTCTACCTGTTCTTCTCCGGCACGCCATTCTCAACGACAGTCATTTATGCGGGAGTCGCTCTGGCAGGAATCGCCGTCAACGATGCGATCGTGCTGATCAGTTTCATTAACGATTTGCGCTCTGAAGGAATGCGTGTGGCCGAAGCGGTCAAGTTGGCTACCCAAAGCCGAATCCGTCCGATTCTCCTCACATCCTTGACGACTATCGGCGGGCTGTTGCCGACAGCGATCGGCCTGGGAGGAACTTCGGTGGTGTGGGGACCGATGGCGAGCACCATCATGTTCGGTCTGCTGTTCTCCACGCTCAGCGCACTGTTCATCATACCGCTGTTGTATGGCATGTTGTACGGGCGCGCCGATACCGCCACAAAGGGGAGGTTGGTATGAACAGGTTCGTGGGATTTCTTCTTGTATTGGTTTGTTCCATACCATTGCACCTTCCCGCTGCTTCGGAGGCATACCGGTATCCTGATTTCAACGAGCAGGTAACCTATCGCAACAGCTCCGGCAGTGCATTCGATACCGATCGTCTTTCTGAATTCCTGGCACAATGGCAGGACTCGGAATCGGGAGGATTTGCTTCGGTGAAAGATCTTGTGGGGATGCAGAACCCGACAGTCGCCCAATTGGATTCGGTGTATCGCATCCAAGGCATACAGCTGGACCAGCTCCGACGTCAGGCGCGTCCGATCGTCTCGATCATGACCGACCCGGGCAATCCGTTGTATGGCTTCAGTGTAGTCACCGCTCCCAATTTTGCTGGCCCCCCTGCAGACACTACGACTATTTCCCACAATTTCGGTCTTGGGGCCGGTCTTTCACAACAGCTGCCGACTGCGGGGTCGTTGGATCTTACCCTCAAACATGGAATTTCCGTCTCCTCTGTTGACGGTGGCGCCTGGAAGTGGAAACAACTGCCTTCAGTGGGTCTGACCCTACGCCAGAGCCTCGGTCTCGGCGATTCGTGGTTGGATACCGGCTATGGCCGGAACCTTGAGACCAAGCAGCTGTTGCAACAATCGGGGGCTGCGGATGCGGTCGGGCAGGCGAAGAACCAACTTTCGCTGCAGGTGTTGCAGTTCAGGGGCACGCTCCAGGCATTGTACGAAAGCAAGTGGCTGGCGACCCGGCAAGCGATACTTGCCGACGATGCCATTACCGAAGCCCAGGCCGATTTGGACCTTGGTATCATCAGTCGCAACCAGTTGATCCTCAAACAGAGTGCGTTCGCGCAGCAGTTGTTGCAGATTGCGGAGCTTGAACGGGAGATCGCATCGGTTTCCAATACGTTGGACCGATTGTCCTCAGGTTCGGTTACCGGCTCGTTCGACTATGGGGCATTGATTGACCTGGAAGCGATAACTGCGTTGGAACAGTACCGCAATGGGGCTTTGCTGTCGAATGAAGCGCTATATGCGGCGGCACTCGGGGCCGATCCCGACTATATGCAGGTCGATCGGGATATACAGATCGCACGGTTGGACCAGAAGCTGGGAAATCCGGCCGATGCCCCCACCTTCTCGGTAGCCATGCAATTGTCCCCGTATTACACACCGACCGCGGGGAATGGATTGTGGGGTTCCTTCGATGAACTGTTTTCAAGCGGAGATCCGGTTTTCAGTGTCTCCATATCGTTTATGGCAACCGATCTATCCAGGAGCACCAGCAGGACCACCAGGGCATTGGTCGATGAACAGCTGGTCCAGGCCTCGATCTCCAAGACGGAGGCCGAAAGCACCGTGTACCAGAAGATCAAGGATCTGCAGCTGCGAATCGATTCGGGATTGGATATGGTCACACTGCTGCTCAAGGATTACGACTTCGCAGTCAACGACGTGGAGATCGAACGTATTCTCGCCGCATCCTATTTCGGCAACGATTTGAGTATCAGGCGCAAGGAACTGGCCATGTACGGTGCCGCCTTCTCCGTCCTACAGCAACTGCGGAGCTTGACGGCACTATCAGCCGAGCTTGCGATCGTCCTCGGGTCTACGGAGTATTGACCCGAGGTTTCTCCGCGTAATCCGTATGGAGCAGGTGGTGTGACTTTTCTCCCAACGGTTTCCCCAGGAACTCCTTGTACAGGGCCTGGACCGCAGGGTTTTCGTGCGATTGCCGGAATTCCCTGCCTTCATCCTCTTTGTAGATAGCCGAGATGCGTGCTTTTCGCACTTCGTCGGTGGTGAACCGTGGTTGTCCGCCGCCACCTATACAGCCTCCGGGACACGTCATGATCTCGACGAATTGGAATTCGTCTGGGTTGGATCGAATGTGGGCGATCAAAGTCGCTGCGTTTCCCAGACCATGGGCTACCGCAACCTTTACTTCCTTCCCTTCGAGGAACGACCATGCGTCCACCGTACCGCTAAGGACCACCGATGCTGTCTTTATGCCATCGAGTCCGGCCAACGGAGCGATATGCAGGTCTTCGGTACCGAGCGAGCGCCCGGTGGTGACCGCATGGACTGTACGCAACGCCGCCTCCATGACACCACCGGTATTGGCGAATATGTCCGCGGCTCCGGTTGAAATCCCCATTGGGGCATCCATGGTACCCTCGGGCAAGGCGTTGAAGTCGATACCGCCCATCTTGATCAAATCGCCGAGTTCCCTTGTGGTAAGCACATAATCGACATCTTGGAAGCCGCTGGAACGCATCTCGGGTCGTGCCGCCTCGAATTTCTTGGCAGTACAAGGCATGACCGAAACAACCACCATGTTCGCGGGGTCTATGCCGGCTTTCTGGGCGTAATAGGTCTTGGCCAAAGCTCCGAACATCTGTTGCGGGGATTTGCAGGTGGATATCTTGTCGAGCGTATCGGGAAAATAGTGCTCGGCATAGTTGATCCACCCCGGGGAACAACTGGTGAATTGGGGAAGCCGACCCGGCTGGCCCAAGACGAATTTGTTGCGCAACCTGGTCAACAGTTCCGTTCCTTCCTCCATGATCGTCAGATCTGCGGTGAAATCGGTGTCGAATACCGCATCGAAGCCCAGCTCACGAAGGGCCGAGACCATTTTTCCCGTTACCAAGGTTCCAGGGGGAAGGCCGAAGCATTCGCCCAGTGCCGCTCTGATCGCTGGTGCCGTCTGGACGACGACGTGTGTCTTGGGGTTGTCCAGCGCGGCCAGTACCGGTTCGATATGATTCGTCTCGACAATCGCTCCGACGGGGCATACGGCGGCACATTGTCCACATTGCACACAAGCGACGCTATCCAGTGTATTGCTGAATGCCGGACCGATCGTGGTATGGTACCCTCGATATTGTGCGGATAGTACACCCACATGCTGGATATCGGAACAGACTTGGACACATCGTCGGCATTTGATACATTTCCCGTTGTTCCTTACCAGTGCGACGCTCGAATTGTCGATGGTCGAAAACGGCTTTGCACCCTCGTACCGGTTGCTTCGGATACCCAATTCATCGGCCAGCTGCCGCAACTCGCAGTCGTCGCTCCGTTCGCACATCTGGCAGTCCCCGTCATGTTCACTCAACAGGAGTTCCACCACAGTCTTGCGCGCTTCGCGTACCCGTTTGGAATTGGTCTGCACTACCATGCCTTCCCGAACTGGAGTCGAACAGGAGGCGGACAACGTGGGAGCTCCCTCGATTTCCACCAGGCATACCCGGCATGCTCCCATGGGGGTAAGACCTTCAAGGTAACAGAGGGTAGGAATACGAATACCGACAGAAGCCGCTGCTTGCAGGATCGTACTGTTGTCGGCGACATTCAGCTCTTTCCCATTGATCGTCAACCTACACATGGGATGCCTCCTTTCTTCTACTTGCGGTCTGCACCGAAGGGTTTTCGTTGATATGCTTGCCGTAGTCGCAACGTAGGCACCTGTGCGCCTGTGCCATCGCCACCACTTCGGTCCAAGGAAGTTCCACCTCCTCGAAGTTATGCTTTCTCCGCTCGATGGGGATTTGTCTCACCGGTGCCCGCTTCTCCAAGGATACCTCCGCATCGGGATCGTACGCGGTCTCGGTGACCTGCTCGTATCGCCAGAATGCATGGCTTTCTCCCGTGAGGAACATATCCATGCCTACCGCCGCCCGTTCTCCGGCCGCAATCGCCTCCACCACCGACGACGGACCTTCGGTGCAATCCCCACCGGCAAACACACCTTGCAAACTGGTTGCCCCGGTGACGGGGTCGACGGATATGAATTTCCGATCGTTCAGCATGATAGACGCATCACCAGTCAAATCCGAGATATCCAACCGTTGTCCGATTGCCATGATCACCTGGTCCGCCGTGATAGTCACCGGGTCCTGGCTTTGTGCCATCGGGCGCCGTCTACCTGAGGCATCGAAGGAACCGAGTCCCATGCGCAGACAGCTCACTGCCTTCACATGCCCGCTCTTGTCCCTCACAATCTCGACCGGTTGTGTGAGGCAGCTGATGGTGACTCCCTCCTGGAGGGCTTCGGCGACTTCCTCCTCGTATGCCGGCATTTCTTCCTGGCTTCT
Source organism: Spirochaetae bacterium HGW-Spirochaetae-4 (assembly GCA_002839335.1). GTDB lineage: Bacteria > Spirochaetota > Spirochaetia > Sphaerochaetales > Sphaerochaetaceae > UBA8525. Next base: position 156 of record PGXU01000080.1, on the reverse strand, counting down.
GCGGTACACTATCTGTACCGATTCGGCGCCGAGGCGCAGGGCGGTCCTCGCCGCATCGATCGCCGCGTTACCACCGCCGATCACCACTACATGCTTGCCAACATCGACGGAGCCGCGGATATTGTAGCGTTGGAGGAATGGAACCGCCTGTACCAC
>PGXU01000003.1 GCA_002839335.1 Spirochaetae bacterium HGW-Spirochaetae-4 | reverse complement strand
ACCCGTTCCCATCCCGAACACGGAAGTCAAGACCTCTCGCGCCAATGGTACTGCGTTCGTCGCGGGAGAGTAGGTAGCCGCCGGGCCTTTTTTTGTTTTATCGTTCGGATCCAAGGATCCTGTTTCATATGATCCTTCGCGCCAATAGGCGGGAGTATCGGTATGAGATATTAGTCCGGTGGCCACAGCAGAGGTGCTATACCCGTTCCCATCCCGAACACGGAAGTCAAGACCTCTCACGCCAATGGTACTGCGTTCGTCGCGGGAGAGTAGGTAGCCGCCGGATTATTTTTTTCTTTTTTTTGTAAGACTATACAAAAACATGCATACTCATGGCAATAATACTTCCTTTAGCTTGAAGAACTTCGCCTATTCTTTTATGATGTGGTACATTTCTGTAATCAGGTTGGATGAAAGGGGTTTGTTTTCATGAGAATTTCACTGGGACACTTGCATCGTGCATATGGTTCTTTGCATGCAGTCCACGATATCAGTCTCAATATTCCCTCGAACACGGTGTATGGTATCATTGGTAAAAGTGGTGCCGGAAAGTCTACGCTAGTTCGACTGGTGAGTCTCTTGGAATACCCGGACAGCGGCGAGATCTATTACGACGACAAACGGGTCGATAACCTTCCAAAAGACGAATTGATCAGCCAAAGACGCCGTATCGGCATGATTTTCCAAAACTTCAACCTCTTCTCGTCACGCAATGCAGCTGAAAACATTGCCTACCCGTTGGAAATATCCGGAGTCCCCAAGGACCGGATACAAACACGTGTTCAGGAACTGTTGGATCTGGTAGGACTTACCGGACGCGGAAACGCGCCGATAAGCACCCTTTCCGGAGGTCAGAAGCAGCGCGTGGCGATAGCACGTGCCCTGGCGAACCATCCCGATATCCTGTTCTGCGACGAAGCGACCAGTGCGCTCGATCCACAGACCACCCGCTCGATATTGACCTTGCTCGGTGATCTGCAGCAGAGGATGAACCTGTCGGTGGTCATGATTACCCATCAGATGGAAGTGGTTCGCGATGCGTGTGTGCACGTGGCAGTCCTGGAGAACGGTAGTGTTGTCGAAGAGGGCAAGGTGGTCGATGTATTCGCCCGTCCCGCATCGGCGACCACAAAGGATTTCCTTGCGAATCTCGCACCGCTAGCCGAACCGGCCGAATCGAAGCGGCTCGATATGGTTCGTTGGTCGGATGAAGGTGGTCGGTACACCTTGCGATTCCGGGGCGAGTCCACAGGCGAACCGGTGCTTAGCCGTATCCAAAAGAAATACGATGTGGAATTCAATATCCGGGCCGGAGGCGTCCAGCACGTTTCCGGAGAAGATGTGGGTACGCTTATCTGCGACATAATCGGCGAATCCGATGAAGTTGAAAAAGCACTCGCAGCCTTGCAGCTTTCCGGCATACTGGTCGAAGAGGAGGGACTCCAAGCATGAATATCCTATTCTCCCTGGTATGGAATGCTACAATCGAGACCCTCGCCATGGTATTCGCATCAACAGTATTCTCAATGATTCTCGGTCTCCCCCTCGGCATCCTGCTCTGCGTGACAGGACCCGAGGCACAGGGCGGTATCATTCCGAAACCGATACTCAACAATGTACTTGGCCGTATTGTGAATGTACTCCGATCGTTCCCGTTCATCATTCTCATGATTCTATTGTTCCCATTATCCAGGATTATCGTCGGTACCAGTATCGGTACCATGGCAACCATTGTTCCGCTTTCGATTGCTGCAGCACCCTTTGTTGCCAGGATCATCGAATCTGCGGTAAAGGAGGTGGATCCGGGGGTCATTCAGGCCGCCCGCGCAATGGGATCCACAACCAACCAAATCATCATGAAAGTCTTGATTCCCGAAGCGATGCCCGCATTGGTCTCGGGGGTCACGTTGACCATCATCAACCTGATCGGATATTCGGCGATGGCCGGAGCGATTGGTGGAGGTGGCTTGGGAGACCTGGCGATCAGATATGGGTACCAACGGTTCAGACCAGATGTCATGCTGGTATCTGTCATCGTTATCCTGGTACTGGTCGAAGTTGTCCAGGTCCTGGGAAATAAAATCAGCGCTCGCATGATGGCGAGACGATAATTATTTCGTATATTTTGATCCATACATCCGAAAGGGAAGGGAGAATCACCATGAAAAGAATTGCTGCAATTGTATTGATCGCATTGGTTGTAGTTTCTACGATTTTTGCCGCAGGATCCAAGGAAAGTGTCAACACGTTGACTGTTGGAGCTACTCCGGAGCCACACGCCGTATTCTTGAATCTCGTTGTCGAGGACTTGGCAGCCGAGGGAATCACCCTCAAGATCGTCGAGTTCACCGATTACGTAACACCGAACAAGGCTTTGGAAGATGGTCAGATCGATGCCAACTTCTTCCAGCACATTCCGTACCTCGAATCCTTCAACAAGGAACAGGGCTACCATTTGGTGAATGCTGGTGGAATCCATATCGAACCGATCGCACTGTATTCGAGGAAAGTCAAATCCTTGGGTGAACTTGGACAGGGTGCCACCATTGCCATCCCCAACGATCCGACAAACGGTGGGCGTGCCTTGCTGTTGTTGGAGAGTGCGGGCCTGATCACCTTGAAATCCGATGCCGGCATTACCGCAACGCCATTCGATATCATCGACAATCCGAAGGGAATCAAGTTCCATGAAATCGAAGCCGCTTCGTTGCCACGTGTGCTTTCCGATGTGGATGCCGCGGTTATCAACGGCAACTATGCCATTCCCGCCGGCTTGAAGGCGAACCAGGATGGCCTGGCAGTCGAAGGTGCCGATTCACCGTACGTGAATGTGGTCGCCGTGAAGGAAGGAAGTCAGGATGATCCTGCGATCAAGGCGTTGGTAAAGGCCCTGCAGAGCAAGAAAATCAAAGACTTTGTGGCAAAGTCTTATCCGAACGGTGAAGTTGTCGTCGTTTTCTAGACGAATGGGATGACGGGAGACCCCGCCGGGGAGTATGATGCTGAAAGGAGAATTGTCATGTCGATCGTGTACATTACCCTTGCCGGCATCATCACCATGGTGGTGGTTTCCCTATTCACATTGATCTCGGTACGCATTGGATTGGAGCGGATGAGGACACACATGTCCGATTCGCTCCATTCTTCACATGAAAGTTCCGTTTCCACGTTGACTGGTATCGCGACACTCACGCAGAACCAGTTGGAGCAGTTGTCCAAGCAGACCGCCGACTTGAGCGAGAAGTCCGAACGACAGCTGTTGGCGATGCGGGATGCGATAGACAACAAGCTCGAGTTGATCCGTTCGGACAATGAACGGAAGCTCGAACAGATGCGCGTGACAGTCGACGAGAAGTTGCACGAGACGCTCGAACGCCGCTTGGGGGAATCATTCAAGGTGGTGAGCGACCAGTTGTCCGTGGTAAACAGGAGTCTTGGCGAGATGCAGAATCTTGCCGACGGTGTCGGGGACCTGAAGCGGGTCCTGTCCAATGTGAAATCCCGTGGTATGTTGGGCGAATTCCAGCTGCATGCCATATTGCAGGATATCCTGTCCCCCGACCAGTATGCGCAGAATGTAGCGACAAAGAAGGGAAGCGGCGACAGGGTTGAGTTCGCCGTACGGTTGCCAGGGCAGCAGGAGCCGAACGGGACATCCCCGGGGGTCTGGTTGCCGATCGATGCCAAATTCCCGAAAGAGGACTACGAGCGTTTGCTGGACGCCCAGAACAATGGGGATGCCGAGGCAAGCGAAGTTGCCAGGAAAGCTGTCCGGCAACGGTTGAAGTCCGAGGCGAAGGATATATCGACAAAGTACCTCGATCCTCCGGCGACAACCGACTTCGCCGTCCTGTTCCTTCCATTGGAGGGGTTGTATGCCGAGGTGTTGAACACCCCGGGTCTGGTCGACGAGCTGCAACGCACGTATCGCGTGGTGGTGGCCGGACCCACGACACTCACCGCATTGCTCAACAGCCTGCACATGGGCTTCAGGACCTTGGCGATACAGAAGCGGTCGAGCGAAGTCTGGCAAATCCTGGGAAGCGTGAAGACCGAGTTTTCCCGTTTCGGGGAATTGTTGGACAAAACCAAGAAGCGGCTCGACCTTGCGTCGGGAGATTTGGATCTCGCCTATCGCAGGACCGAGCGGATACAAAGGAAACTGGTTTCGGTGGAGACCGACCCTTCCATCGAAATGGATGAAACAGAGGAGATATCGTCATGAAACTTACAGGAAGAAGTTTTCTCACACTCAAGGATTTCAGTACCGAAGAGATTCTCTATCTCTTGGATCTTTCCGATTCACTGAAAGAGAAGAAGAAAACCGGCCGCAGGGACCTGCTTCTGGCGGGAAAGAACATCGTGTTGCTATTCGACAAGCCCTCCACCCGAACCCGTTGCGCCTTCGAGGTCGCGGCTTTCGATGAAGGTGCGCAAGTCACGTTCCTGACAAATAGCCAGATGGGCAAGAAGGAATCGATAGAGGATACCGCCCGTGTTCTCGGCCGGTATTATGACGGCATGCAGTATCGCGGCAGCAGCCAGGCCTTGGTCGAGGACCTCGCCAAATATTCCGGCATTCCCGTATGGAACGGATTGACCGACGATGACCACCCGACACAAGTACTCGCCGATTTCATGACGGCACGCGAGCATCTGAAGAAACCGTTGGATACGATGAAGTTCGTCTATGTCGGTGATGGCCGGAACAATATGGCCAACGCGTTGATGATCGGAGCGGCCAAAGTCGGTATGGACTACGTGATTGCGACTCCCAAGGAATTGTTCCCCTCCCAGGCACTCATCGATTCGCTCGCCGGGGATCGGAAGAAGTCGGGAGCCACCATAAGCTGTGTGACAGACCCCATGAAGGCTGTAGCAGGTGCCGATATCATCTATACGGACGTCTGGGTCTCGATGGGCGAGGAAGACAAGATGGCGAGCAGGATAGCCCTGTTGGAACCGTACCGGGTCACCATGGAGTTGGTCCGGGCATCCGGAAACCCGAACGTGATCTTTGAACATTGCTTGCCCTCGTTCCACGATTTGGAGACGAGTATCGGCAAGGACGTTTTCGAGAAGTTCGGGCTGAAGGAGATGGAAGCCACCGACGAAGTCTTCAGAAGCAAGTATTCGGTCGTCTTCGATGAAGCGGAGAACCGGATGCATACGATCAAAGCCGTCATGGTCGCCACTATGGGCGATTCGGTATAGCCCGCTACACCTTACGGGAGTCTTGGGTGATCAAGGTCATGTAGAATTCCATGGCTTTCCCAAGATTCCCGATCGAGAACCGTTCGTCACGGCTGTGCATGCGCTTCAATTCCCCGGTGTCCATGTTTGCCGGTGTGAAACGGAAGACATGGTCCGACAACTGCTCGTACCATAGGGCGTCGGTCCCACCGGTCATGAGGTATGGGGTGGGGATAGCCTGTGGAAAGGTGGTTCGGATTGCTTCGGACACGTTCGCGAAGGAGTTGCCGTCGAGCCGCGACACCTTCGAGCGGACAGCATCTGCCACGACTTCCATCGTAACCCGCTTGTCACGGATGCGTCTTGCTATCCATCCATAGGTTCTGTCCGTCGATTCTTCGGGCAACAGTCTGACATTCACCATGGCCTCCGCCTGCTTCGCCACCACATTGGGGGCGTCGCTTCCATGTGCCATCGTTACGGTACAAGTCGATCTGACCAGGGCGTTCATGGTTGGATTCGCACCGAACAGCAGGAGCACCAATGGTTTGAACAGCCAGAGGTTCAACAACAGGAATGCCAGGGGAAAGGGTGCATGCAGACCCAGGGTATGAAGCATCACCCGGACCACAGAGGTGATACGGGCGGTCTGTTTCCCCGATTCGATCCGCCAGATGGCAGCTCCAAGAATGCCCAGGGCCGTAGGATTGTCGGGAGTGGACGAGTGCCCGCCGTCCCTCGTGCAGGTGATCTTGATATTGGCATCACCCTTTTCGGCAATGCCGACGACGGCGATGGGTCGGTCGATTCCAGGCATGAATCCACTGGCGACCACGCCTCCCTCGTCGAGGACGAAAGCGAACCGTATTCCTGTTGTTCCAAAATAGCGGGCGATCTTGGCCGCGCCTTCGGTACCCCGCACCTCCTCGTCGCATCCGAAGGCGATGTACCAGGTGCGACGGGGCATATGTCCAGCTGCCAACAGCGCCTCCAATGCCTCGTAGATCGCTATCATCTGGCCTTTGGCATCGAAGCTTCCCCGTCCGAAGACATACCCGTCGTGCACCTGGTGCGAGAAAGGAGGATAGAGCCATTGCGCGGCATCGGATGCCGGGACCACATCCTGATGCGCCAAAAGGAGTGCCGGCTCGAGTGAATTGTCGCTGCCATTCCACCGGTACACCAGATTCAATGCTCCCGTATCGAGCTGTTCCAATTTCGTATGGACCAAAGGATAGGTTTCGGTCAGGTACCGGTGGAGTCCAAGGAAAGGTTCCCTGTCGGTTTTTTTCCACTCCCGGTGTGTGATCGTGGGAAAAGCGACTGCGTCGGCCAAGTGCTTGGCGGCGAGGTCGAAGTCGGGAAGTCCTGGAATCGGAGCTTTCGGTGAAGTGCCGACGGGGGTGTTGGCCGACCTGATGGCGATCGTCCTGACAAGGGCTATGACCAACAGCGATAAAAGCAATGAAATAACAACCAATGGCACGGTAAGCATCAAGAAAACCCCCGAATTGTGTTTTCAATAGTGTGTTTTACAAAAACATGCTATAGTGTAACATAAGAATCAAAGAATACAGTAGCAGGAATGTCAGCATGCCAAAGAAAATCGATCACGAGGAACGGAAGGAAAAGATACTGCAGACTGCGCTCAAGGTCTTTGCGAGAGAAGGGTATCGTGATTCAAACCTCTCCTTGATCGCCACCGAATGTGGTATTTCGCGACCCACCATCTACCAATATTTCAAGGACAAGGAACAGATCTACTACTACGCCGTGAAACTTGTCACTGGAAGAATGTTCACGAAATACGCCGATTATGCGTGGAATACCACAGACGGCATTGTGCAACGTGTATTGAATATCTGCAACGATATCATCACCATTTCTACCTACCATAGGGGCGAGCTTACCTCACTGATGGATGTCATGCTGCAATTGAAAAAAGAGGGCATGGACTTTTCCGATATCATCCTCCGTAGGACCGCAAAGCTTCATATCTTGTTCAAACGGCTGCTCCGACTCGGAATCAATACCGGGGAAGTGGTGCAGTGCGATATCAACCGCATCACTCAGCATCTGGTCATCCTGCTTGAATCGTTCTGTTTCCAACTGGCATTTCTCGACACCTTCGATGTCGACGGGTCCAAGGAATTGGTCTCAAACTATCTGGAATTGCTCCGACCCCAAAAAGACCAGAATTTCATCATGTGAATTTTCTCCCGACAGTCTGTTCCACAGGTCTCCGGATTTGCCGATTCGGTTCTCCGTCGCTATATTCTACACGGATGTACCCATGTATTCGTGAGGTAAGATATGAATATGGAAAAGATGACGGTCAAGTTGCGGGAAGCGATCCAGAGCGCGGATTCGTTGGCGCATGAATACAGGAATCCTTCGATAGAGGGCGAGCATCTACTGCTGGCCTTGTTGCAGCAGCGAGAGGGGTTGTTGCCCCCGCTATTCGATAGGCTCGGGGTTCCGCATGCCATGCTGGAAAATGAAACCCTCGCATTGGTGGAACGCTTGCCAAAGGCCTATGGCGCGGTTGCGCAGAGTTCCCTTTCCCCAAAATTGGCCGAATTGTTGTATGCCGCTGAAAAGCAGGCGTCGGCTTTCAAGGACGAATACATGAGTGGCGAGCACTTTCTGTTGGCGTTGTTGGCCGACGATAGCGCACTGTCCACCATGCTGCATGGTCATGGGGTAACCAAGGACGGTATCCTCAAGGCCTTGCAATTGGTCCGTGGCAACACCAGGATAACCGACGAGAATCCCGAAGGCCGGTACCAGGCGCTCGAAAAGTACTGCAAGGATATGACGGCACTCGCACGCCAGCAGAAACTGGATCCGGTGATCGGGCGCGACGAGGAGATCCGACGTGTCATGCAGGTCCTCTCCCGCCGGACCAAGAACAATCCCGTCCTCATCGGCGAGCCGGGTGTAGGCAAGACTGCCATCGTCGAGGGTCTGGCACAGCGAATCGTGTCGAGGGATGTTCCCGAATCCCTACTGTCCAAGCGTCTGTTGGCCCTGGATTTGGGGGCCTTGATCGCCGGGGCAAAGTTCCGGGGCGAGTTCGAGGAACGATTGAAGGCCGTGATCAACGAAGTCATCGCTTCGCAGGGCGAGGTCATATTGTTTATCGACGAGTTGCATACCCTTGTGGGAGCAGGGGCAGCCGAAGGATCGACCGATGCCTCCAACTTGTTGAAACCTGCGCTTGCGCGGGGCGAACTTCGGGCGGTCGGAGCCACCACATTGGATGAGTATCGCAAGCACATCGAGTCCGACAAGGCCTTGGAGAGACGATTCCAGCCTGTTTTTACGAAGGAACCAAGCGTCGAGGACACCATAGCCATTCTTCGTGGACTCAAGGAACGGTATGAAGTGCATCATGGCGTGAGGATAAAGGACGAGGCTTTGGTCGCTGCGGCGATCCTTTCCGACAGGTATATCACCGCCCGATTCCTCCCCGACAAGGCTATCGATCTCGTCGACGAGGCTGCCAGCCAATTGAAGATGGAGATCGAGAGCCAACCGGTCGAGTTGGACCAGATTGAAAGGAAGATCCTGCAACTCACTATCGAGAGCCAGGCCTTGGGTCGTGAAACCGACAGGAACTCACTCAAGCGCTTGGAGAAGATCAAGGCCGAACTTTCCGAATTGCAAGCCTCGAGGGATAGCCTCCACTTGCAGTGGAGCAATGAGAAGGAGGCTATTTCAGGAATCAGGGCGAAAAAAGCACAACTGGAACAGCTCAAGAATGAGGAAGTGCAAAGCGAACGATCGGGAAATCTTGCACGGGCGGCAGAGATCAAACATGGCCTGATTCCTGCGCTGACAAAAGAGATCGAGGTCGGAAGCGGATCTTTGGAGCGTATCCAGGACGGAAAGCGATTGTTGCGGGAGGAGGTTTCCGACGACGATATCGCACGCGTCGTTTCCAACTGGACAGGTATTCCGGTGACCAAGATGTTGTCCTCCGAAATGGAAAAGTACGTGAATTTGGAGAAAACACTCGGTGGGCGCGTGATTGGGCAGGAAGATGCCATTCGGGCTGTCAGCGATGCGATCAGGAGGAACAAGACCGGTATCGGGGACGAACATAGGCCGTTGGGCTCGTTCTTGTTCGCCGGTCCCACAGGTGTCGGGAAGACCGAGTTGGCGAAAGTCCTCGCCGCATTCCTTTTCGACGATGAGAAGGCCCTGACCCGCATAGATATGAGCGAGTACATGGAGAAGTTCTCGGTTAGCAGGTTGATTGGGGCTCCTCCCGGATACGTCGGATATGACCAGGGCGGGCAGTTGACCGAGGTTGTCAGGAGACGGCCGTACTCGGTGATATTGTTCGATGAGATAGAGAAGGCCCATCCAGATGTGTTCAATATCCTGTTGCAGGTATTGGATGATGGTCGTCTGACGGATGGACAGGGTCGGATCGTGGATTTCACCAACAGTATCGTGATCATGACAAGTAATCTTGGCAGCGAACTGTTGTTGACCGCACGGACCTTCGAAGAGGCCAAGTCTGCGGTCGAATCGGTGGTGGCGAAAGCCTTCAAGCCCGAGTTCATCAACCGGATCGATGAGATTATCGTATTCCACCGGTTGGAACAGGAGCAGATCCGTCGGATTGTCGGTCTGCAGCTGCAGCTGCTTTCACAACGGTTGGCAAAACGGAATATCACATTGGAGTTCGGTGACGAAGCGATGGATGCGATCGCCGCGGCCGGATATAATCCGGACTTCGGTGCCCGACCCATAAAACGTGCTATCCAGACACTTGTGGAGAATCCCTTGGCAAAACAGTTGCTTGCAGGTGTTTTTACCGAAGGAAGCGTGATTTCCCTTCAGGTTGCATCGGATGGTTCGTTGTCTTTGGTCAATCGGACGGGAGCGATTCGATGAATTGTCGGTAGGCATCGGGCGTATCGATATCGGTGATCCAGACAGGGTCGTCGGTATCGAGCCTCGCCACATCTTGTGCCGCCAAAAGGTCCCGCATGGTTGCGGTGACGGGTAATTCCAGGATGATGTTGCGTAGCGACGGAGCACAGAGCACCGGATGCCCCGGTATACCATTGCAGTAGGGCCTTACCGCAGCGTGGCCATGCAACAATGGCTCCAGTTGGTGGTAATGGTATTGCGTGACCAATGGGGAGTCCGCCACCGCGATGGTGAAGGGTGTGCCTGCACCGACTTGCGCCACGCCAACTTGGGTCGATGAAAACTGGCCTTTTTCAGCCTGCCTGTTGTGCACTACACAGATGTGGTGTTTCCATTTCCTCATATATGGTTCCAGGACGGCTTCCAGCTCCTCTGAGTACCATCCGGTCACGACAATGACGCGGTCGGAGCTGGCAAGGGCCGATTCGAGCGCATATTCGACCAGGCTTCTTCCCCTCACCGGTAGGAGGAGTTTGGCTTGACCCATACGCGAGGATCGTCCGGCGGCCAGCAATACGGTTTCCATGCCCCAAGCTTACCATGATTGCAAAAACAATGCCATTCCGATTATACTCGCAGCCATGATTGCCACCTATATAAATAGCCTCGCCGTTATCATCGGATCGCTTCTCGGACTCCTCATCGGTTCGAAGCTGAAAGAACAGTTCAAGGAAGTCGTGTTTGCCTCCGCCGGTCTGGTTACCCTTGTGATCGGAATCCAGATGGCCTTGCAGACCAAGAGTTATCTGGTCCTGTTGTTCTCGATCGTTGTCGGCGGGTTCGCCGGGTATCTGGCGGGAATCGAGGACGGTATCCTTCGCTTGGGCGATTGGATGGAACGGAGGACCAAAAAAGGCTTGGGTTCGACCGACACCGTTTCCGGAGGTTCGCTCTTCGCCCGTGGATTCCTGAATTCCTCGGTACTGTTTTGTTCGGGTGCGATGGCTGTGGTGGGTTCCATTTCCGCGGGAACGCAGGGCGACTATACGTTGATATTGATAAAGTCGGTGATGGACGGAGCCATGGCGATCATTTTTGCCGCGGCGTATGGGCCGGGTGTGATCGGCAGCGCGGCAGTGATACTTGTATACCAAGGATTCTTCACGCTGGCCGGAACCTGGTTGTCTCCCCTCATGGGCGAGGCGGGGTTGGCGGAACTGTCCGCGGCAGGTGGTGTGCTGCTGGTGATGATTGCCTTCGGGCTTGTCCAGGTCCGCCAATTCAAGACCGGCAACTTTATCCCGGCCCTCCTGTTCGCTCCCATCTTCAGTAGGATAGGAGCTTGGCTTTCAGAGACCATCCCCTTCCTACCATAAAAAAACCGGGAGCTCCATGCCCCCGGTTGTCGGACCGACCTAGTGTATATGCTCAGCGCTTCCGTGCGCTTCGCAATGTGGAACTGGCCGATTCATCCCGATCGATCGGGCATCTCCGTGTCTTCCAGATATCGTTGGCATACTCCATGATCGTCCTGTCGCTAGAGAATTTTCCAGACGCCGCGATGTTGAGGATTGCTTTCCTGGCCCATATGTCACGGTTGTTGGCATAGAGGAATGTCGCCTCGTCGTGGGCATCCGCATAGCTCCTCAAATCGGCGAAATGGAAATACCGGTCATCATTGAGCAGCGACTGGCGCAACGGATCGAAGATATTGGGCTCCATGACATTGAAATATCCCGAGAGGAACAGATCCATGGTCTTGCGGATCTCTGGATCCCTGGTCACCCATTCATACGGATCGTATTGGGCCCGCATGCGTTCGATCTCGTCTGCCGAATGGCCGAAAATAAACATGTGTTCCCTTCCGACTTCCTCTGCCATCTCGACAGTCGCACCGTCCATCGTACCGATGGTCAAAGCCCCGTTGCACATGAATTTCATGTTTCCGGTACCCGAGGCTTCGAAGCCTGCCGTCGAGATCTGTTCAGACAGGTCTGTCGCAGGAATGAGATGCTCTGCCATGGTCACCCGGTAGTTGGGAAGGAAGTGTACGGAAAGGAGTCCTCGGACCGATGTGTCGTTGTTGATGGTCCTGGCGATATTGTTGATCAACTTGATGATCAGTTTCGCGTTCACATAGCCGGGGGCGGCTTTACCGCCGAACAGGAACGAAGTGGGCGGGAAATCCTGGATCCTTCCCTCCTTGATCCGTTGGTACAGCAATATGATGTTCAGTGCATTGAGCAGCTGCCGTTTGTACTCATGGATCCGCTTGACCTGGACATCGAACATGGTGTTGGGGTTTATCGCGATACCGCAGTCCTTCTTGAGGAATGCGACCGCATGGTCCTTGGCCTTCTGTTTGATGGTGAGGAAATCGGAACGGAAAGCCGCATCGTCGGCGAACGGTTCCAGGTCCCTGATCCGCTCGTAATCGGTGATCCACCCGTCGCCGATCGCCTCGGAGATCTTTGCGGCAAGCAGCGGGTTGGCATCCAATAGCCATCGCCTTTGGGTGATTCCATTCGTCTTGTTGTTGAAACGGTTGGGAAACACAACCGCGAAGTCGGGGAACATCCGCTCGGTCAACAACCGGGAATGCAACTGTGCGACGCCATTGGTCGAGTGTGACCCGATAATGGAAAGGTTCGCCATGCGGATCTGTTTTGGAGTGCTCTCCTCGACGATGCTCAATCGTTGGATCACCTCGGGATGGAGCGGAAAGAAGGAGACCGCATGCTGGAGGAACCTGTGGTTGATCTCGAATATGATCTGCAGATGGCGGGGAAGTATCGATTCCAACATCGGCATCGGCCACTTCTCCAATGCTTCGGGCATGAGCGTATGGTTCGTGTATCCCATAGAGCGTACGGTGATATCCCAAGCCTCTTCCCATTCGAGATGTTCGACGTCGAGCAGGATGCGCATGAGTTCCGGAATCGAAAGGGACGGATGCGTATCGTTCAATTGGATCGCTGCGAAATCGGGGAAGGTCGACCAAGGGGCCGATTGCCGCTTGAAACGGCGGACAATATCGGCCAACGAACAGGCGACGAAGAAGTATTGTTGCTTGAGACGCAACTCCTTGCCCATATACAAGGTGTCGTTGGGATAGAGCACCTGGCTGAGGTTCTCGGCCAATATCTTCGAGCGCACGGCCTCCACATAGTCGCCTTCGTTGAATTCCTGGAAATCGAATTCCTCCGTTGCCTTGGCGCTCCACAGTCGGAGGGTGTTCACCGACTTTCCGCCATACCCGATGATCGGCATATCGTAGGCCACACCTTGCACCTGGTCGGCACACAACCACTTGTATTGGTCCCGGCCACCTTCCCTGATAACCTTTACTTCTCCCCCGAAGCCAACATTGCAGGTAATGTCTTCCCGGGCAATTTCCCAGGGATTTCCGTGACGGAGCCAGTTGTCGGGTTGTTCGGTCTGCCAACCGTTGCGCACCTGTTGCTTGAATATGCCGTAGTTGTATCTGATTCCATAGCCATACGAAGGAATGTCCAAAGTCGCCAACGAGTCGAGGAAACAAGCCGCCAACCGTCCCAGGCCACCATTGCCCAGACCGGCGTCGGGTTCTATATCGGCCAACTCCTCGTAGGAATAACCGAGGTCCGACAGCGCGGCCTTCACCTCCTGCTCGAGTCCGAGGTTGATCACATTGTTCGTCATGGCACGGCCCATGAGGAATTCCAGGGAGAGGTAGTAGACCCGTTTTACTCCGGCTTTCCGTTGTGTTTCCCTGGATTGGTGCCATTGGTGGATGATCCGGTCGCGGATCGCGAGGGCGAGGGCTGTGTAGCGGGTACTATCGGTATTGTGGAATTCATCGGCATCCAGTGAATATTTCAGATGTTCCGCGAAGTCCAATGAAATTGCTTCCTTTGTGGGTGAGAACCGTGTATGATGTTCTTTGGTGCTCATAATACTCCTTATGCAGCAAAAGATTTACTGCCATTGGGCCAATAGTACCTGATTACGTGTGCCGTATCAACCTTGTGGCAAAGTGGGAATCCTCTATCTATGCAGGTTTTACGATTTGTTTGGTGTTTGATATTGACAAAGAAGGGGTGATTTGCTACGTTGACATCTGCTCGACTGCGGAACTGGTGAAAGCCAGTGTGTTTCCGTGAAAACGCTGAATCGCCCTTGTAGCTCAGCTGGCAGAGCACCACCATGGTAAGGTGGGGGTCATCGGTTCAAATCCGATCGAGGGCTTTATTTGCTTTTATTTGTGAAATGTGGCGCCGGTTCTTCCCGGCAAGGAGTTTAGGATGGCTAGCAGTAAGAAAAAGGGGCCGGTTGAAAAGATCGCCTTGCAATGCACCGAGTGCAAGCAGAAGAACTATACAACAGAGAAGAATCGCCGTAATACACCGGGAAAACTTGAGTTGAATAAGTTCTGCCCATTCGAGCGCAAGCATACCCTTCATCGCGAGACGAAGATTAAATAGCTTTCCGGAGCATATCGAGTGGCGAACAGGTCAGTAGCTCCAATGGTTAGAGCGCTGGTCTCCAAAACCAGATGTTGTAGGTTCGAGTCCTACCTGGCCTGTCCGCTTCCCGTGCAAGGAGTTGGTTGATGAAGAAGTTGATTCGGTATTTCAAGGAATCTCATTCAGAACTGAAAAAGGTAGTATGGCCGACCCGTGATGAAGTTGTGGCCTCCACCAAAATCGTGCTTATTTCCACAGCAATTTTTGCTTTGGTCCTCGGTTTGGTCGATTTCCTGCTGGTCCAGGGTGTCGATCTGATTTTCTAGGGAGAGGTCATGGCAAAAGGCTGGTATGTAGTACATACTTATTCAGGGTATGAGAACAAGATTGAAAAGACCATTCGCAAGATCATGGAAAGCGACCCGCAGTTCAGCGAGGTCGTTGGCGATGTAAAGGTTCCCACAGAGGAAGTTGTCGAAGTCAAGGACGGGGTGAAAAAAACCGTCAAACGCAAGATACTTCCAAGTTACATTCTCGTGCAAATGGATTTGCCTGACTATCAATGGGAGTTCTTTTGCTCCCAGATCAAGAGAATCCAGGGTGTGACCGGATTTGTCGGTTCCTTGGAGGGTCGGAAGCCGACCCCGTTGTCCAGCGAGGAGCTGAAGGGGATATTGCAGAAGACCGGAGAAATCAAATCCGAGAAGGTGCTTCGTCCCAAGCAGTCTTTCAGCCAGGGCGAGCATGTGAAGATCATCGAAGGTCCGTTCGAGTCTTTCACAGGAACTATCGAGGAAGTGAATCTCGAGAAGGGTCGCCTGCGCGTTCTGGTGGGTATCTTCGGAAGGTCCACCCCGGTTGAAGTTGATTTTCTTCAAGTCGAGAAGATGTAGTTCTTCGGGACTTGAAAAGATTTTTTTACATACTCCCCATCGGTTTTGCCGATAGGTGGGAGCCTCTTCGTTGAAGGGGCGTCAATACCAGCGCGGAGCTTTCATGCTGCCGCGTAAGGAGACAATATCATGGCAAAGAAAAAGGTAACTGCGGTCATCAAGCTGCAGTGCCCAGCCCAGAAGGCTACGCCCGCGCCACCGGTAGGACCAGCACTTGGCCCCCATGGCGTGAGCGCACCCCAGTTTGTCCAGCAGTTCAATGATAAGACAAAGAACTTTGAACCTGGACTGATTATTCCAGTGGTCGTCACCGTATACGCTGACCGTTCGTTCACATTCATTCTTAAGACACCGCCAGCCGCGGTCCTTATCAAGAAGGCCTGTGGAATCGCCAGTGGCTCAGGTGTCCCGCACACCCAGAAGGTCGCAAAGTTGACTCAAGCCCAACTTACCGAAATCGCCAAGACAAAGCTTCCCGATCTCAATGCAAACGATATTGAGGCCGCGAAGAAGATCATCGCCGGTACTGCCAGAAGCATGGGCGTTGAGGTGGAGGCGTAATCATGAAACACGGTAAGAAATATCTTGAAGCACTGAAGCAGGTCGATCGCACGAAGCAGTATACTTTCAATGATGCTGTAGAGCTTGTCAAGAAAGTTGCCTTCGCAAAGTTCGATGAGACGGTCGAGATGTCCTTGAACCTCTCCTTGAAGAAGAGCCAGTCCGTTCGTGACACCGTTGTCCTTCCCAACCAGTTCTCCGCAGAGAAGCGTGTATTGGTTTTCGCCAAGGGTGACAAGGCCCAGGAAGCTCTTGATGCTGGCGCCACCTATGTTGGTGATGTCGACCTCGTCGAGAAGATTCGTGGCGGTTGGATGGAATTCGATGTGGCGGTTGCGACTCCAGACATGATGAAGGATGTAGGTCGTCTTGGACCTATCCTCGGTAGACGCGGTCTCATGCCGAACCCGAAGACACAGACGGTAACCTTCGACATCAAGGGTGCTCTTGCTGAATTGAAGCAGGGTCGTGTGGAGTTCCGCTCCGACAAGACAGGTGTTGTGCACTTGGCGGTCGGTAAAGTTTCCATGGATGCTGACAAGATCACTGAAAACGCACGTATTGTTTTGGCTGAAGTCCTTAGGAAGAAGCCCAGCGATGCGAAGGGTGATTTCCTCAAGAGCATCGCACTCAGTTCCACCATGGGCCCCGGCGTCATGGTCGATGTGAAAGAGAACTAGGAGGATTGGGAAAATGGCAGAATTTCAGGCTCGAAAAGCCCAGTACAAAGTGGATGCAGTCAAAGAGATGACATCCGAGTTCTCCCAGTATGACGGTTTCATTTTCACCGATTACCGTGGAATGACTGTTGAGCAGATTTCGGCACTTCGCGATCAGCTGAGAGCCAAGGAGTCGGCATACCGGGTAGTAAAGAATCGTTTCGCAAAGATAGTGATGAGCGACCTGAAGCATGACGGAACCGACGAGAATCTTGTCGGACCCACTGCGGTAGCTCTGACAAAAGGTGAGGATGCCTCCAATGCGGCCTCGAAGATACTCTTCGATTTCGCCAAGGGTGCGCCTCTTCAGGTAAAGGGTGCCTTTATTGACGGGAAACTGTTCGATAAGTCACAAATCGAGGCATATAGCAAATTGCCGACAAGACTGGAATTGATCGCATCGTTGATGGGAACCTTGAATGCTCCTCTCACGAAGCTCGCCCGGACCTTGCAGGCTATTGTTGACGCAAAATCAAATTAATACGGTTTTAGTCTTCACGTTTACGTAGACCTGCTATTACCGTAAGAATACACAAGGAGAAGATAATATGGCTACTAAAGAAGAACTCTTGGAAGCAATTGCCAACATGACTGTCATGGAGATCGCTGATCTCATCAAGGCCATGGAGGAGAAGTTTGGCGTAACCGCAGCCGCACCAGTCGCTGCTGCAGGGGCAGCAGTAGCTGCAGCCGAAGAAGTCGAGGAACAGACTGAATTCGATGTCATCCTCAAGGGTGTCGCCGAAGGCAAGACCATTCCTGTCATCAAGGAAGTCCGTGCCCTCACCGGTTTGGGTCTCAAGGAAGCGAAGGACCTCGTTACCGCTGGCGGAGCAATCAAGGAAGCTGTCTCCAAGGATGAAGCGAAGAGCATCAAGGAAAAACTTGAAGCTGCAGGCGCTACTATTGAAGTCAAATAACTCGATTTTTTTCATGTTTAAACAGGCGTTAGCCTGAGGGGCCAGCCACCGGACAGTATCCGGTGGCCGGTCGTGTCTACTACATTCCGATGTGTGGGTCCTCGGACTCCTGTCCGAATCTTCCGCAACACAGACCTCCGGAGGGTAACAATGGTTGCCAAAGGCAATTCAATTACTAGAAAATTCGTTGGAACCCATAGTCAAGAAGTATGTGAATTACCGAATCTTGTCGGAATTCAGCTTGATTCGTATGAAAGGTTCCTCCAGCTAGATCGATTAAAGAAACAAATGGAGCCCGATCCGAACTTTGGTTTGGAACAGGTCTTTCAGTCGACCTTCCCGATCGAGAGCCAAAATGGCGAAATGTGCCTGCATTACCATGGGTACACGATCGATTTCGACAACATTAAATTTTCCGAGATCGAATGCAAGCGAAAGGGACGTACATTTTCCATTCCCATCAAAGCAACCATCAGCCTCGAGTTGACTGGTACCGGCGAATTGCGTCAGCGTGAGATATTCTTTGGGGATATTCCGTTGATGACCGACCGGGGTACCTTTATCATCAACGGGGCCGAACGTGTTGTGGTAAGCCAAATCCATCGTTCTCCAGGAGTGATCTTTTCCGACGAGAAAGGGGTCTATTCTTCCCGCATCATCCCATACCGCGGGTCTTGGCTCGAGTTTGAGATCGACAACAAGAAGAAGGATCTCATCTTCGCGAAGATCGACCGCAAGAAACGCATTTTGGGAACATTGTTCCTGAGGGCGATCGGGCTCGATTCCCGTGAAAAGATTGTCGCCCACTTCTATAAATCGAAGACTGTTGAGTTGGCAAAGGATCTACAGGCGAACAACGAGTTCGTCGGATCGATAGCCTTTACCGATATTTACTCCACCAAAGGTGGCAAGGCAGCCAAGAAGCTGCTTCGCGCCGGTGACGAATTGTCCCCGACCTATATCGAAGCGTTGGTCAAGGATGGCCTTACAAGCATCCAGATCATCGACGAGGACCACCCGGAGTCACTGCATTCCCGTATGGTCATCAATTGTTTTGAGGTCGAGGATGCGAAGTATACGCAGGACGGTTATGACGAGCCGATGAAGGAAGACGTGCTGTCTCCCATTTATGCGGTGTTGCAACCGGGTGAGATGATCGCCATCGAACGTGCCGAGAAGGATCTTCCCGACATGTTCTTCTCTAGCCGCAGATACGATCTCGGCAGTGTCGGACGGTACAAGTTCAACAAGAAGTTCGGCACGGACGAAGAGATCGATGATGAGGATGCCAGCACCGAGCTGACTGTCCTGACTCCACAGGATATCGTCAACACCATGGGCTTTTTGATCAAGGTCTATATCGGCGAAGAGAATGTCGATGATATCGACCACCTTGGGAACAGACGTGTCCGTTCTGTCGGTGAACTACTGCAGAACCAGTTGAGTGCGGCGTTCGCACGTATGGAGCGGATCGCACGTGAGCGGATGAACCTTGAGAGCAATCAGGTGAAACCCCAGGACTTGGTTTCGATCAAGCCGGTGGTTGCCGCGATCAAGGAATTCTTCGGTTCCAGCCAGTTGAGCCAGTTCATGGACCAGGTCAACCCCCTCGCGGAATTGACCCACAAGCGAAGATTGAACGCGTTGGGCCCAGGTGGCCTTTCCCGTGACCGCGCTTCGTTTGAAGTCCGTGACGTCCACTATACCCACTATGGGCGCATGTGCCCGATCGAGACTCCTGAAGGTCCGAATATCGGATTGATCGTCTCGTTGGCAAACTATACCCGTGTGAACAAGCATGGATTCCTCGAGAGTCCGTACCGCAGGGTCGTTGACGGTGTCGTTTCGACAAACTACCGGTACTTGGATGCCAACGATGAGGAGAAGTTCTTCATCGCCCAGGCGAACTCGAAGATAGATGACGACGGCAATTTCCTCGAAACGGATATTCCGGTACGTCGCAGCGGTGACTACACGACCCGTACGGCCAATGAAGTAAAATACATGGATGTATCACCCATGCAGGTTATCAGTGTAGCCGCATCGTTGATTCCGTTCCTCGAGCACGATGACGCCAACCGCGCATTGATGGGCTCGAACATGCAGCGCCAGGCCGTTCCCTTGCTTTTCCCCGAAGCTCCGTATGTCGGAACCGGGATGGAAGCGAAGACAGCGTACGACTCCGGTGTCCTGCTCAAGACGAAACGCGCGGGGACAGTCTCGTATGTCTCTTCGGTCAGAATCGAGATTACTCCAGATGAGAGTGAGATCGAGGGAGAGATCGATACCTACGTGGTGCAGAAGTTCGAGCGGACAAACCAGGATACCTGTTTCAACCAGAAACCGATCGTGTCCCATGGTCAGCATGTCGATGCAGGTCAGGTTATCGCCGATGGCCCCGCGACCGAGAAGGGCGAACTTGCGCTTGGCAGAAACATCCTGGTCGGATTCGTTCCCTGGAACGGATACAACTATGAGGATGCTGTCCTGATTTCGGAACGGGTGGTCAAGGAAGATATCTATACATCTATCCATATCAAGGAGTTCACGACCGATATTCGCGAGACCAAGCTTGGTCCCGAGAAGTTGACGCGTGACATTCCCAATACCAGTGAGAAGAACCTCGAGCAGTTGGATGAGGATGGAATCGTGCGGATTGGATCGGTTGTCCGTCCCGGCCATATCCTGGTCGGTAAGGTGACTCCGAAGTCCGAATCCGATACCACTCCCGAATTCAAGTTGCTCAACTCGATCTTCGGCGAAAAGGCCAAGGAAGTACGGGACACATCGTTGAAGGTCCCGCACGGAACCGAAGGTACGGTGATCGATATCCAGCGCCTGAAACGCAGTGAAGGTGACGAGTTGCCTCCAGGTGTCGACGAAATGGTCAAAGTCCTTATCGCCACCAAGCGGAAGCTCCGCCAGGGTGACAAGATGGCTGGACGGCACGGAAACAAGGGTGTTGTAGCCCGGGTATTGCCAGAAGAAGATATGCCGTACATGGCAGACGGTACTCCGTTGGATGTCTGTTTGAATCCGCTGGGCGTTCCGTCACGAATGAATATCGGACAGTTGATGGAGACCCAGCTCGGTTGGGCAGGCCACGTACTGAACGAATGGTATTCCTCGCCCGTATTCCAATCCGCATCCGTGGATGAGATCGAGGCGAAGATGAAGGAAGCGAACCTTCCTGTGACTTCCAAGACGACGCTGTTCGATGGTCGTACGGGAGTTCCATTCGTCAATCCTGTATTCTGTGGATATATATACTACTTGAAGCTCCACCACTTGGTGGATGACAAGATGCATGCTCGTTCGACCGGTCCCTACTCGCTGGTAACCCAGCAACCGTTGGGTGGTAAAGCCCAGTTCGGTGGTCAGAGACTTGGAGAGATGGAAGTTTGGGCTCTTGAGGCTTATGGAGCAGCGAATACGTTGCAGGAACTTCTCACCATCAAGTCGGACGATATGAATGGAAGGGTAAAGATCTATGAGAGCATCGTGAAGGGTGAGCCCGCGACGAATGCCGGAATGCCGGAAGCTTTCAATGTACTCGTCCAAGAGGTTCGTGGGTTGGCGCTCGATATGTCCGTATACGATTCGAAGGGGCGGCAAGTTCCGCTTACCGAACGGGACGAAGAGCTTATCAACAAACGAAACTCGAATAACTAAGCAGGAGAATTCGGATGAAGGAAATTCAGGATTTCGACAGCATCATGATAAAGCTGGCCAGCCCCGAGCAGATCAGGGCTTGGTCGTACGGTGAGGTCAAGAAGCCGGAGACAATCAATTACCGGACCCTGCGTCCGGAACGGGACGGACTCTTCTGCGAGAAGATTTTCGGAACGACGAAAGAATGGGAATGCTATTGCGGCAAGTTCAAGTCCATCCGATACAAGGGTGTGATTTGTGATCGTTGCGGCGTAGAGGTGACCCACTTCAAGGTTCGTCGTGAACGGATGGGCCATATCGATTTGGCTTCCCCAGTCTCACATATCTGGTATTACCGCTCCGTGCCCTCGAGAATGAGCCTGTTGCTCGATATTCCCCGGGCCGCTTTGCAGTCTGTCCTCTATTATGAGAAATATGTGGTTATCAACTCCGGTGAGACCGAATTGAAATACAAGCAGTTGCTCACCGAGGACGAATATTACCAGGCGCGTGACCAGTATGGCGAATCGTTCCAGGCGCAGATGGGTGCCGAGGCGGTCAAGCTGCTGCTTGAGAACCTCGACCTGGAAGCCCTTTCGGCAGATTTGCGTGAAACTATGGTCGCGAAGGGAGAGAAGGCGGACAAGAGACTCTTGAAGAGGATCGAAGTCGTCGAAAACTTCCGTGACAGCGGAAACCGTCCCGAGTGGATGATCTTGACTGTCATTCCGGTCATACCTCCCGAACTGAGACCGATGGTGCAGTTGGACGGTGGCCGTTTTGCGACCAGCGACCTCAACGATTTGTACCGAAGGGTCATCAACAGAAACAATAGGCTTACACGACTCATGTCCCTGCACGCTCCCGATATCATCATCCGCAATGAAAAGCGCATGTTGCAGGAAGCGGTGGACGCACTCTTCGACAACTCGAAGAAGAAGCGTGTGGTAAAGGGTGCTTC
Source organism: Spirochaetae bacterium HGW-Spirochaetae-4 (assembly GCA_002839335.1). Taxonomy (GTDB): domain Bacteria; phylum Spirochaetota; class Spirochaetia; order Sphaerochaetales; family Sphaerochaetaceae; genus UBA8525. The sequence goes on along the minus strand of PGXU01000003.1, from coordinate 85,066 downwards.
GAACCGCCCGCTCAAGTCGTTGTCGGATATGCTGAAAGGCAAGCAGGGGCGTTTCCGCCAGAACTTGCTCGGCAAGCGCGTAGACTACAGTGGCCGTTCGGTTATCGTCGTCGGTCCGGAATTGCGTCTCCACCAGTGTGGCCTTCCCTCGAAGATGGCCCTCGAGTTGTACAAGCCCTTCATCATGAAGAAGTTGGTACAGAAGGGTGTCGTCTACAATATCAAGAAGGCGAAGACCCTGGTCGAACAAGAGACACCGGAAGTCTGGTCAATCCTCGATGATGTCGTTCGGGAACACCCGGTGTTGCTCAACAGGGCACCCACATTGCACAGGTTGGGTATCCAGGCTTTTGAACCGGTGCTTGTCGACGGCAAGGCAATCAAACTCCACCCGCTCGTATGTCACGCGTACAACGCCGACTTCGACGGTGACCAGATGGCCGTACACGTACCGTTGACCCAGGCGGCGCAGATCGAATGTTGGACGCTCATGCTTTCGGCAAACAACCTGCTCGACCCTGCCAACGGGAATCCTATCGTTTTCCCCTCACAGGATATGGTTTTGGGAATCAACTACCTTACCCGTGAAATGAAAGGGGCGAAAGGCACAGGCAAATTCTTCGACAATATCTCGGAACTGATCCTGGCGATCGATTTCGGATCACTCTCGTACAACGCCCTGATCAAGTATCGGCTACCGGACGGTTCGATTATCGAAACGACACCGGGTCGGGTGCTGTTCAATGCGGAGATGCCACCCGAAATCTCTTTCCAGAACATCTGTTTCGGTGACAAGGAGCTCAAACGCCTGGTCGGTGATGTCATTCAGGACCAGAGGACTTCTGTCGCCGTGAAAATGCTCGATTCGATCAAGGATGTCGGCTTCAAGTACGCGACGTTGTTCGGGGCGACAATCGGTCTTTCCGATATGATCATCCCCGAGGCGAAGGCTACCTTGGTTGCCGCCGCCGATCTGCGGCAGGCAGAGATCCGCGAGCAGTACCGACAGGGACATATTACCCAAGATGAGCGTTACAACCGTGTCATCGAGGTTTGGAGCAAGACCACTGAGGAAATCTCCACATCCCTGATGGATGAATTGAAGATCAGCCAAAACGGGTTCAACCCGTTGTACCTGATGGCGGACTCCGGAGCGAGAGGTTCCAAGACGCAGATTCGCCAGCTTGGCGGTATGCGCGGTTTGATGGCCAAGCCATCTGGCGATATCATCGAGTTCCCGATCCGATCGAACTTCAAGGAAGGCCTATCGATCATCGAGTTCTTCATTTCGACCAACGGAGCCAGAAAGGGTCTTGCCGACACAGCTTTGAAGACAGCTGAAGCAGGATACCTGACAAGGCGTCTGGTCGATATTGCCCAGGATGTGGTTATCAACGAGGACGACTGCGGTACCATCAACGGTATCGAAAGATCGGCCATGAAAGATGGCGATGAAATCGTCGAACCGTTGTCAGACCGTATCGTAGGGCGCTATACACTCGAAAAGGTCAAGCATCCGATCACCGGAGAGATGATATTGGATGTGAACGCTGAGATCACCGCTGTCAAGGCGAAGGAGATTGAAGCTGCGGGGATCGAATCGGTACTTATCCGTACCGTGCTCACCTGTGAGGCCAGACACGGTGTCTGCCGGAAATGTTATGGCCGTAACCTGGCTACCAACAGGCCCGTCGACATTGGAGAGGCAGTAGGTATCATCGCGGCCCAATCGATTGGTCAGCCTGGAACACAGCTCACCATGAGAACGTTCCATATCGGTGGTACCGCAACAAGTGGTGCCGAGGAAAATAGGGTTGCATTCGCTTATCCGCTCGTAATCAACAATATCGCGGGCACCTTGGTCGAGACACAAGATGGTTCGAGACTCTTTACCAGAAAGGGATATATCTTCTACTCGAGGGTCATGGACGAGACTTCACTGAAGGGGACACGCAAGTTGCTTGTCGCCGATGGTGAGAAGGTTTTCGTCGGTGCACCTTTGTATGAGAACGCGAAGGGTGTCGTGGTGGAGTCCAACCAGATCGGTATAGCCAAACTGATTGGAGACCGGTTGTTGATCTTGGCCCAGGAACAGCGGATGGATATCCGTAACGGTTCCGAACTGAAGGTTGCGGCAGGCGATTATGTCGCGGAAAATGCCACGATTGTAGTGTTCGACCCGTTCAGCGAGCCGATTATCGCGGAATTCGATGGTGTCATCGACTTTATCGACATCAAGCTGGGAACCACCCTCAAGGAAGAGGTCAACGTGGAGACCGGAAGTATCGAGAAGAAGATCACCGACCATATCAGTGAAACCCTCCAGCCACGGATATCGATCATGGGTGAGGGGAAAGAACCGCTTGCCACATACTTCCTGCCGGCCGCATCCTACTTGAACATCGAGAATGGTGTGAAGGTGAAGAAGGGTCGTATTCTGGCCAAGTTGCTCAAGGAAAGTGTGAAGACAAAGGATATCACCGGTGGCTTGCCGCGGGTCGGCGAATTGTTCGAAGCCCGGAGACCGAAAAATCCCGCCGTTTTGGCGCAGGTCGAAGGTGTCGTACGATTCGGTTCCGTCGTAAAGGGCAAGCGTGTCGTGGTCATAGAAGATGATTTTGGACGTGAATTCAAGCACCTGGTTCCCATGAGCAAGCACATGCTGGCCCGTGATGGAGACCGTGTGGAAGCGTCCGAAAGACTCTGTGACGGACCGATCGATCCACATGATATCCTGGATATTCTTGGTGAGAATGCCTTGCAGTCCTTCTTGTTGGATGAAGTCCAGGAAGTGTACCGGTTGCAGGGAGTCGATATCAACGACAAGCACCTTGGTGTGGTCGTTCGACAGATGTTGCGCAAGGTTGAGGTGATCAGTGTCGGAGACACCAGCTTCATCCATGGCCAGCAGGTCGACAAATACCGTTTCCATGAGGAAAACGCGAGAGTGATCTCCGAAGGAGGTCAGCCTGCCGATGCAAGGCCGATGCTGTTGGGAATTACCCGGGCTTCGTTGAGTATCGACTCGTTCATCTCGGCCGCTTCCTTCCAGGAGACCACCAAGGTCTTGACAAACGCAGCGATTGCTGGTAGTAGAGACGTGTTGCGCGGTCTCAAGGAAAATGTGATCATCGGACACCTGATCCCGGCTGGTACCGGAATGAAACGGTATCGGAATATTCGTGTGAAGGAAGACAATCCGATTGATCTTGGAGAGAAAGTGCAGTCGTTGATGGGTTCGCGCCGTATTGGAATGTTCGACGAAGACGAAGATTTCGAGACGGACGATCTAGGAGAAATGATATCCGAAGGTGATACCCCCGATGATGATGGCGACGAGGAATAGGACACTGGTCTATTCCAAGTTGCTCCATTGAATGGAAACTGGGGTTCACATGCTGACTTTGGAGATAAGCATACAAAAGGGACGGCTGTAGGCTGTTCCGCCCGGTTGGTAGCCCATATAAGCAAGGCTGCCGGCCGTCAAGAAGAGAAAGGGAGTGTATCGCAAGATGCCAACGATTAACCAATTGATACGTAAAGGACGGACTTCCAAGGTCAACAAGACCAAGTCTCCTGCATTGCAGGGTTGTCCGCAAAAGCGTGGCGTATGCACGAGAGTGATGACCGTCACACCGAAGAAACCGAACTCAGCTTTGAGAAAGGTCGCCAGAGTGCGCCTTTCCAATGGAATTGAAGTAACTGCCTACATCCCGGGTGTCGGCCACAACCTTCAGGAACACTCGGTTGTCCTGATGCGTGGTGGAAGAGTCAAAGACCTCCCTGGTGTCCGTTACCACATTGTTCGTGGTGCCAAGGATACCCTTGGGGTCAATGATCGAAAGAGAAGTCGCTCCAAGTATGGTGCGAAGAAGCCTAAGGCTTGATGGAGGTAGACAATGGCTAGAAGAACAGTTGCCCCAGTACGGGAAATTCTGCCCGATCCAGTCTACAATAGTGTTGTAGTGGAAAAGTTCATCCGCCGTATGATGGTGGATGGAAAGAAGTCGATCAGCACCAAGATCATCTATGATGCCTTGGCGGTGGTTGGAGAGAAGAGTGGAGAGAGTCCGCTCGAGATGTTCATCAAGGCTCTTGAGAACGTGAAGCCGGTCGTTGAGGTCAAGTCCAGACGTGTCGGCGGAGCTACCTACCAGGTACCCGTCGAGATCAAGGACAACCGCAAGGAAGCCCTGGCGATGCGTTGGATCATCACTGCGGCCCGTTCCCGGAACGGCAAGTCGATGAGTGAGAAGCTTTCTTCCGAATTGCTCGACGCGGTCGCCAATACCGGTGCTGCCTTCAAGAAGAAGGAAGATACCCACCGTATGGCGGAAGCGAACAAGGCTTTCTCTTCCCACAACAGATAGGATTCGTTTTTACCGGTCAAGGACGCTGCGGAGACGTAGCGTCCTTACCATGTTTGTAAAGTTGTATAAATTATTTGTAGGTATTGACACAACTTTACAAACCTTCTATATTTGCAAAGGCGTCTATTGAATGGGGTGTTGTGCACCTGATAGACGTTGTCAGAGCCAAACCGATCGTCCGGATATTTTGAATATGGGTGATAAGGTGGTTCCAGGCTGCAGACTTTTGAAATCTGTACTATGTCGGTAGGCGTCCAACGACCTGTCGACCTCTGGATCCTCCTTTCTTCATATATAAAAATCCACCAGTCAGTTTGTCTCATTATCAGAAAGGTAAAGGCGTCTTGCCTTTATGGAGCATGATACAATTTTTTTGTGACTAGAGAAGTCACAAGGAGGAACTGATGGCTAAAGAAAAATTCAACAGAACGAAGCCACACGTGAACGTAGGCACCATCGGTCACGTTGACCATGGCAAGACCACCCTCACCGCTGCAATCACCATGTATTGCGGACGCAAGAACGGTGACAAGGTTATGAAGTATGACGAGATCGACAACGCCCCGGAAGAGAAGGCAAGAGGAATCACGATCAATACCCGACACGTCGAGTATCAGACCGATGCCCGCCACTATGCCCACGTTGACTGCCCGGGACACGCCGACTACATCAAGAACATGATTACCGGTGCTGCCCAGATGGATGGCGCGATTATCGTAGTAGCTGCAACCGATGGCGCAATGGCTCAGACCAAGGAGCACATCCTGCTTGCCCGTCAGGTTGGCGTACCTTCAATCATCGTCTTCGTCAACAAGGTTGACCAGGTCGACGATCCTGATCTTATCGAGTTGGTCGAGGAAGAGATGCGTGATCTTCTCAACACATACCAGTTCGATGGCGACAACGTTCCCGTTATCAAGGGTTCGGCGTTCGAAGCCATGGAACACCCCGATGATCCCGAAAAGACAAAGTGCATCCAGGAACTGCTTGATGCCATGGACAACTACATTCCGCTTCCGGAACGTGCTGTCGACCTTCCGTTCCTCATGCCGATTGAAGACATCTTCTCCATTTCCGGTCGTGGTACTGTTGTGACAGGAAGAATCGAACGTGGTATCCTCCATGTCAACGATCCTGTTTCGATCATCGGTATCAAGGACACCAAGGAATCGGTTTGTACCGGTGTCGAGATGTTCAACAAGTTGCTTGACGAAGGTCAGGCCGGTGACAACGTCGGAGCATTGCTGAGAGGTGTTGACAAGAAGGAAGTTGTCCGTGGACAGGTTCTGGCAAAGCCCAAGTCAATTACTCCCCATGCAAAGTTCGTTGGTACTGTCTACGTACTCAGCAAAGAGGAAGGTGGTCGCCACTCTCCGTTCTTCGCTGGTTACAGACCGCAGTTCTACTTCCGGACAACCGATATCACCGGAACAGTCAACCTTCCTGAAGGAAAGCAGATGATTCTTCCTGGCGACAACACCGAGATCCACGTCGAGTTGATCCACCCGGTTGCCATGGACAAGGGATTGAGATTTGCTATCCGTGAAGGTGGCAAGACTGTCGCTTCGGGACAGGTCATCGAGATCGTCGAATAAATTTGACTAATTGTCTTGCCCGCACAAACATGATTGCGGGCAAGGCCCGTTTTTTGGAGGAATGATGGCTAAGGATAGAATTCGGGTACGGCTGAGGGGTTTTGACATTGAGCTCGTAGAACAGAGCGCTAAGGCTATCGTGCAAACAGTAGTGAAGGCTGGTGCCAAAGTCTCTGGCCCCGTACCTCTCCCGACTCGTATCAACAAATATACTGTTCTCAGATCACCCCACGTGAATAAGAAATCCCGCGAACAGTTCGAGATGCGTACACACAAGAGGCTGATTGACATTCTGGACCCTACATCGAAAGTCATGGATGCCCTCATGAAGCTTGAGCTTCCTGCTGGCGTGGATGTAGAGATTAAACAGTAATAGTTGAGGTAAGAGATGCTAGGGCTTATCGGAAAAAAAATAGGAATGACACAAGTGTTTGATGCCTCAGGGCGTCTCACTCCTGTGACAGTGATTAAAATAGAGGACAATGTGGTTGTCGAGAACCGTACCGTCGAAAAGAATGGGTACAACTCATGCGTTCTGGGCTCCTTCGACAAGAAGAAGAGCCAGACAACCAAGCCGTATGCCGGGCAGTTCAATGAAATTTGCGCACCTAAGAAGACATTGGTCGAGATGCGTGACTTTGATAAGGAAACAACTGTCGGTGAAGTTCTCGGAGTAGATGTGTTCAAAGATGTCCTTTTTGTGGACGTGGTCGGTACTTCCAAGGGAAAAGGTTTCCAAGGTGGTATGAAGCGCCATGGTTTTGCAGGTGGACGTGCTACACACGGATCCAAGTTTCACCGTGATATCGGTGGTACTGCGATGTCCTCGACTCCTGCTCGTACGTTCAAAGGCACTCGAATGGCAGGACGTATGGGTACAGACCGAGTGACTGTTCAGAATCTTCGTGTTGTTCGTGTCGATGAAGAGATGCAGGTTCTTTTGGTGAAAGGTGCGATTCCTGGACCCGCCCAGAGCGTAGTCATCGTGAAAAAAGCGAAGAAGAAGTAGAGGCGAGAAATGGAAACAAAGGTCTTTTCAATAAAAGGTGAGGAGTTGCGGACAATAACTCTCAACGACGATGTCTTCAATCGTGAAGTCAGCGACGGTTCGATTTACCATGCAGTGAACAATGAATTGGCAAATCGTCGTGTCGGGACAGCGTGTACGAAGACCCGTGGTGAGGTTAACTACAGCAATTCGAAGCCTTACAAGCAGAAGGGAACAGGTAATGCCCGAGCCGGTGATAAGAAATCCCCGATCTGGGTTGGTGGTGGTACAATCTTTGGACCGAAACCACGTGATTACAGTTATTCCCTTCCGAAGAAGATGAAGCGCTTGGCGATGAAATCATTGCTTTCACTTTCCGTGCTTGAAGACAGGCTTGCCGTTGTCGAGGATTTTACCATCGAGACAGGCAAGACTAGGGAATTGTCCGGAATCTTGCAGAACTTCGTCAAGGATAACAAAAGAACCGTACTCATTCTAAAGGATGATGACGTGATGATGCGGCGTGCTGCCAGGAACATCCCTTATTTGCGCGTTCTTTCCTACAACAGGCTTTCCGCAAAGGAACTCCTGTATGGAAGGACTCTGCTGATGCTTGAAAGCGCTGCGACGAATCTGAACGAGTTCTACGGCGATAAACAAGGGGTCTAATGTGAGAGCAGATCAAGTAATCATTCAACCCGTCTTGACGGAGAAATCCAATCTGGCACGGGAATCGGAAACTAAGAAATACACGTTCAAGGTTGACCCGAAGGCTAACAAGCTTGAGGTGATGCAGGCAGTGAAAGAGTTGTTCTCTGTTACTCCTGTCAAGTGCAACATCGTGTCTGTAAAGGGAAAGCCTAAGTTCACCCGTGGTAAGGGCGGTCATATCGCCGGTACTACTGGAAATTGGAAAAAGGCTATCGTCACATTGGCCAAGGGTGAGATCATCCAGGCTGTCGAAGGACTTTAGGGGGAAAGCATGGCACTGAAAAAATATAAACCATATACTCCTGGCCTTCGCCAGAAGACAACATTGGTATTCGATGATTTGACCACTGACAAGAGTGAGAAATCCTTGACGGTGAAGCTCTCCAAGAATGCTGGCCGCGACTCTTTCGGTCGCATAAGTGTTCGTCGACGTGGCGGTGGCCATAAGAGAGCCTACAGAATCATTGACTTCAAGCGTGACAAGTTTGGTATTCCAGGAATTGTGAAGACCGTTGAATACGATCCGAACAGATCCGCAAATATCTCATTGGTCTTTTATGCTGATGGTGAAAAGCGTTATATCCTGTCTCCGAAAGGAATCAAGGTCGGCGCAAAAGTCATGAGCGGACCAACTGCCTCACTTGATGTCGGCAATGCTCTTCCTTTGAAGAATATTCCACTCGGTTTGACTGTCCACAATGTTGAATTGCAGCTTGGGAAAGGTGGCCAATTGGTTAGAAGCGCCGGTTTGGGTGCTACAATTGTTGCCAAAGAGGGCGATTATGTTACCCTCCGCCTTCCTTCTGGAGAGATGAGGATGGTATTCGGCGAGTGTATCGCTACTCTCGGCTCATTGGGCAATGACGATCACATGAACGTCACGCTCGGTAAAGCCGGAAGAGCAAGATGGCTCGGTCGCCGACCGAAGGTCCGTGGTGTTGCGATGAACCCTGTTGACCACCCGCATGGTGGTGGTGAAGGAAAGACCGCTGCCGGACGTCACCCTGTGACTCCTTGGGGCTTGCCCACGAAGGGTCATAAGACGCGGAAGAAGAACAAGCCTTCGGGCAGTTTCATCGTCAAGAAGCGGAAGTAGGAGTAGAGAAAGTGGCTAGGTCAATCAAGAAAGGTCCTTTTATTGAGAAGAAACTCTACAAAAGGATTACAGAATCCAACAAAGCGGGTCAAAAGTCGATGATCAAGACGTATTCCCGCACCTCTACGATTATTCCAGAGATGGTTGGATATACGATTTCTGTCTACAACGGTAAGACATGGGTGCCGGTTTTCGTAACCGAAAACTTGGTCGGGCACAAACTTGGAGAATTCGCACCAACGCGCATTTTCCGGGGACATACCGCTTCTGACAAGAAAGCGAGAAAGTAGTAGGTGTTGAATATGGAAGAAAAGAAAGGTTTTAGAGCTATCGCGAAGTATTTGCCGTCATCACCTTCCAAAGTCCGCCCCGTCGCTGACTTGGTGAGGAGAAGACCGTATGTCGAGGCAATGGCTATTCTTGACGCGATGCCCCAAAAGGGTGCCTTGCTCATTAAGAAGGTTGTGCAATCTGCCGCTGCGAACGCAATGAGCCAGAACAAGAAGCTTGATGAAGAGCAGCTGGTGGTTTCTCAACTGTTTGTCGACGATGGTCCCCGCATGAAGCGTGTGTGGCCGCGTTCACACGGACGACGCGACATTCTCTTGAAGAGACAGTGTCACATCACTGTTGTGCTTGACGAAAAGGTGGGGAAATAAATGGGCCAGAAAGTTAATCCTATCGGACTTCGTTTAGGAGTCAACAAGACTTGGAAATCAAAATGGTATGTCGATCCTAGGGAGTACGCTGCAACTTTGCACGAAGACCTGAAACTCCGCAAGGTTCTGATGACCTGTCCCGAGGTCCAAGGTGCTGAAATCTCCGATGTTGAGATTGTCCGAAAACCCCAAAGGGTTTCCCTGACCATTTCCACCAGTCGTCCTGGTATTATCATCGGCTCCAAGGGAGCCAATGTCGAGAAGCTTGGAGCACGTTTGCAGGGTCTGACCGACAAGAAGGTCCAGATCAAGATCAAAGAGATCAAGAAGCCCGAAGCCGACGCCCAGTTGATTGCATTGAATGTCGCAAGACAGTTGATGAACCGTGGATCCCACCGCAGAGCTCTCAAGATGGCTATCTCGAAAGCGATGCAAGGCGGAGCCCAGGGTGTGAAGATCAAGGTTTCCGGCCGTCTCGGCGGTAAGGAAATCGCTGGTTCCGAATGGTTGAAGGATGGAAGGATTCCATTGCATACACTGCGTAGCGATATCGACTATGGTTTCGCTCAGGCCAACACCTCCTTTGGTGCTATCGGTGTCAAGGTGTGGGTATACAATGGCGAGATTCTTGATAAGTCGAAGAAAGACGACGCTGGCCTTTTGGTGCGGAAATCCGCACGCGATCGTGCCGATGGCGTTGAAGCGAGGAGTTAGTACATCATGCTGAGTCCAAAAAGAGTCAAATATAGAAAGAGGCAGAGAGGTACGAGGGACGGTGTCGCTCATCGCGGAAATTATCTCGCTTTCGGCGAGTTCGGTCTCATGGCTGTTGAACCCAAGTGGATCACCAACCGACAGATCGAAGCAGCCCGTATCGCGATGACCCGTCATATCAAACGTGGTGGTAAGGTCTGGATCCGAATTTTCCCTGACATGCCTTTCACCAAGAAGCCGGCTGAAACCCGTCAGGGTAATGGTAAGGGTAACCCCGAAGGTTGGGTTGCAGTAGTCAAGACCGGTGCCGTCATGTTCGAGATGGGAGGAGTCCATGAGGATCTCGCCCGGGAAGCATTGCAGCTTGCGGCTTCCAAGCTCCCGATCAAGACGAAGTTCATCATGAGAAGGGAAGTGGAGTAGGTTATGAAAAATTCATATGCTGATTTGACCTATGCGGAATTGGTCGCCAAGAGGGACGAACTTCGCAGAGAGGCCTTGAACCTGAGAATGGCGAAAGTGCTTGGACATGTGGAGAATCCGTTGGCAGTGCGTACCACCAAAAGAAGTATCGCAAGGCTCAACACCCTCATCCACGAGTATGCACTCGGCATACGTACGAAATCCAACTAAGTGAGGTTCGCGTCTAATGGAAGCTAATAAAAAAAGATTCACCGGAATGGTGACGAGCGACAAGATGGATAAGACCATCGTTGTGGCGATTTCGACTAGAAGACTGCACCCTCTCTATAAGAAATATGTGACCCGCACCAAGAAGGTGAAGGCGCATGATGAGAGAAATGACGCCCATACCGGCGACACGGTCCGTGTTGTTGAATGTCGCCATATCAGTAAGGATAAGTGCTGGCGCCTCGAGCAGATCGTTGAGCGGGCGAAATAGCAAGGAGCAACGTCATGGTACAGATGCAGACATATTTGAACGTAGCGGACAACAGTGGTGCCAAGCGGGTTCAGTGTATCAAGGTTCTTGGTGGAAGCCATAGAATGATCGCTGGAGTCGGTGACATTATTGTCGTTGCCGTAAAGGACGCGCTCCCCAACGGCGCCATCAAGAAAGGTGACGTGTTGAAGGCTGTGATAGTCCGTACAAAAAAAGAATACCGCCGACCTGACGGTACCTATATCAGGTTCGATGACAATGCATGCGTAGTCATCGATGCCAACAATAACCCGCGCGGTAAGCGTATCTTTGGGCCAGTTGCTCGCGAACTTCGCGAAGACGGGTTTGTTAAGATCGTCTCTCTTGCGCCGGAAGTGTTGTAGGAGTTTGTGAAGATGAAACTGAAGAAGAATGACAACGTCAAGGTTCTCGCAGGAAAAGACAAGGGTAAGTCCGGTCGGATCCTGAAGATTGATCACGAGAGCGAACGGGTCGTCGTCCAGGGCGTCAACATGATCAAGAAGACCATGAAGAAGCGCTCCCAGCAGGATCAGGGCGGCATCAAGGAAATCGAGGCACCGATTCACGTTTCCAATGTTGCCTTCCTATTGAAGAATGGCCAGACTTCGCGTATCGGCTCGAAGTTCGATGAGAAGGGCGTCAAGGTTCGTTTCGCTAAGAAAACCGGGGAAGTGGTCTAATGGAAAAGTTCGTACCAAATCTAAAAAAGAAATATCTTGAGAAGGTTGCTCCCGAGCTCTTCTCTGAGTTTGGCTATAAGTCCAAGATGCAGGTCCCCGCGCTTGAGAAGATTTCCGTCAGTGTTGGTGTTGGAGAAGCTATTGTCAACAAGAAGCTTCTTGATTCCGCGGTGAAGGAACTCGAGCAGATCACCGGACAGCATGTGGTCAAGACAAAGGCACGCAAGTCCATCGCCAACTTCAAAGTTCGCGCAGGCCAGGAAATTGGCGCTGTGGTAACTCTTCGCGGCGAGAACATGTGGTTTTTCCTTGAACGCCTTCTTGGCGTGGCTTTGCCTCGAGTCAAAGACTTCAGGGGCGTTAATCCCAACGCTTTCGACGGAAATGGAAACTATTCTCTCGGTATCACCGAACAGATTATTTTCCCTGAAATCGATTACGATAAAATCGAGCGTGTCAGCGGGTTGAACGTTGCTATCGTGACTTCGGCCAAGACCGATGAAGAGGGGTTCGCCTTACTGAAAAAGTTGGGCATGCCTTTCGCCAAATAAGGTGGAGTAGAACAAGATGGCAAAGAAATCATTGATTATCAAGGCGAACAGAACGCCGAAGTTTAGTACCAGGAAGGTTAACCGCTGCAAGATTTGTGGACGACCCCGCGGTTATATGCGGAAATTCGAGATGTGCAGAATTTGCTTCCGAAAACTTGCAAGTGAAGGGCAAATCCCTGGCGTTACCAAATCCAGCTGGTAGGAGAATAACATGGCTATAAGTGATCCTGTCGCCGATATGCTGACAAAAATCAGAAATGCTAGCATGGCTAAGCATGAGAAGGTTGAAATTCCAACATCCAAGTTGAAGCTTCAGATCGTCAAGATCTTGAAGAATGAAGGGTATGTCAAGAATTTCAAGAAAGTTGTCAACAAAGATGGCGTGAATACAATTCGTGTATTCCTGAAATATGATGAGAAGCAGAACCCGGTTCTCCACGGTATCGATCGGATTTCCACACCCGGAAGGCGTGTGTACTCTGGATATCGCGATATGCCGAGAGTCTACAATGGCTATGGTGTAGTTGTTGTATCGACCTCCTCCGGTATCATCACGGGTAAGAAAGCTAGCGAGAAGAAGGTCGGTGGTGAACTGATCTGCTCAATTTGGTAAGGTGGTGGACTATGTCTCGAATAGGTAAGTTACCGATTGCATTGCCCAAGGGAATCACAGTCAAAGCAGTTGACGGAGTGGTTTCTGTTGAGGGACCGAAAGGGAAACTGGTTCAAAATTACCGTCCTGAAGTGGAAATTGCGGTTTCCGCCGATCAAGTGGTGGTGACCAGAAAAGAGGACACAAAGGAAGGTCGAAGCTTCCATGGACTCTATCGTCAGTTGATCAACAACATGATTGTTGGTGTTTCCACTGGTTTTACCAGGAAGCTCCAGATCAATGGTGTTGGTTATCGTGCCGAGGTCAAAGGGAAACTGTTGGTACTCAACCTGGGGTATTCTACCCAGATAGAGTTCATGATTCCTTCAGACGTACAGATAGTCTGTGAAAACCCCAGCACGGTAGTTGTGTCTGGTGTGAGCAAGCAGAGAGTCGGTCAAATTAGTGCTGAAATCAGGTCTCTCAGGGCTCCTGAGCCATACAAGGGCAAGGGAATCAAGTATGATACCGAAGTTATTCGGCGCAAGGTCGGCAAGTCTGGCGGTAAGAAATAGGTAGGGTGAACAAATGAACAGAGTTTTGGATAAGAATAGAAAGCGCGCCAAGCGCAAGGTTCATATCAGAAAGCATATCTCCGGTACCGCGACTAAGCCGAGAATGACTGTTTTCAGAAGTAACATGCACATGTATGTGCAGGTTATCGATGATGTTGCAGGCAACACTCTCGTTTCAGCCAACAGCATGGAAGCTGAACTTCGTGAATTGAAGAACACAGTTGCCGATGCGGCAAAACTCGGAGAGGTTGTCGGAAAGCGACTCCTTGAAAAGAACATTGATTCCGTTGTGTTCGACCGCAACGGGTATCTCTTCCATGGTATTGTGAAGAGTATCGCCGACGGTGCCAGAAAAGCCGGAATCAAATTCTAGGGGGATATGGTGGATAGGTCAGATAGAAACAGAGACAGTGAGTTCGTCGAAAAGTTGGTTAAGCTCAATCGGGTTTCCAAGGTTGTCAAAGGTGGTAGACGGTTCTCTTTCTCCGCACTCGTAGTAGTCGGGGACCAGAACGGTAAGATCGGATATGGATCCGGAAAAGCCAATGACGTTACCGAGGCGATTCGGAAAGCAGTCGATAAAGCCAAGGACAACATGGTTGTTATTCCTATGGTCAAGTCAACCATCCCTCACGAAATCGTTGGAGATTTCAAGAGTGCGAGTGTCTTGCTCAGACCCGCTGTGCCAGGTACCGGTGTTATTGCTGGTGGTGCGGTCCGTCACGTCATGGATGCTTGTGGCATCAAGGACGTCTTGAGCAAATCCCTCGGTTCCAAGAACAGCATCAATACGGTCAAAGCGACATTCGTTGCGCTCGAGACCCTTTTCGATGCCAAGGAACTCGCAAAGAGCCGGGGCAAATCCCTGAGCGAGATGTGGGGGTAAACCATGGCAGATGCAAAAAGAATTAGAGTAACATTGGTTAAAAGTGTTATTGGCACCCTTCCCGCACAGAGAAGAACGGTCAAGGCACTTGGACTGAAGAAGATCGACAGCTCTGTGGAGCATGACGCTAGCCCTGCTATCAAAGGCATGGTTCGTGCTGTCGCCCACCTGGTTAAAGTCGAGGAGATATAACATGGGACAGATGAACGCACCAGTCGGTGCCAATACTAAAAAGACGATAGTCGGTCGCGGATCTTCTTCCAAAGGTCGGACTTGCGGTCGCGGTAACAATGGACAGAATGCCCGTTCCGGTGGTGGTGTGCGACCTGGTTTCGAAGGTGGTCAGATGCCTTTGTTCCGTCGTATCGCCCGGAGAGGATTCTCAAACCATCCTTTCAAGCAGGATTACGAGGTTGTGTCTTTGGATGTGATCTCCAACTGGTATGAGGACGGTGAGGTTGTGACCCTCGATTCACTCAAGGACAAGAGTCTGGTCAAGGGTGCCGATGCACTGGCCAAGGTACTTGCCAATGGAGAGCTTACGAAAAGAGTAATCTTTGAAGGACTCAAGATATCTGCCGCTGCGGTTGAAAAGATCAAGGCAGCAGGTGGCGAAATCAGATAAAAAAGAGGATCGTGATGTCTAACTCCTTAGTGAATATGTTCAAGATCGAAGAACTCAGGAAAAAGATCCTCTGGACTTTCCTGTTGCTCGTGGTTTTCCGGGTGGGTGCTTTTATCCCAATCCCGGGAATCGATCCTGAGGTGCTGAAACTCTACTTCCTTTCTCAAAGCAATTCGAGCACCATCGGACTCACAGAGTATCTAAACTTCTTTGCCGGTGGAGCCTTCTCGAATTTCTCGGTATTCATGCTCGGGATCATGCCATACATATCGACTCAGATTATTCTGCAGTTGCTCATGTTGGTAGTGCCTAGCCTGAAGAAACTTACCGAAGACTCTGCAGGAAGAAAGAAGATGCAGCAGTACACCCGGTATGGAACTATCCTGGTCTGTTTGATTCAGTCGTATGTTGTGACTGTGTACGCGAATTCGATTCCCGATGTTATGACACTCGGTATCGTACCGTTTACATTCATAGCCATGTTGTCTGTTACCACAGGTTCGATGTTCCTTGTTTGGGTCGGTGACCAAATCACTCAGAGAGGAGTCGGAAACGGTATCTCCTTGTTGATTTTCGCCGGTATTGTAGCCCGTATTCCCGATTCGTTGGTAACATTGTGGTCGAGTGTTCAAGCTGGAACACTGAACCCAATTGTTGTCTTGGTAGTTTTCGCCATGTTCGCGGCAGTCGTGGCGTTGGTTGTGTACGAACAGCGTGGTCAGAGGAAGATTCCGGTGCAGTATGCGAAGAGAGTGGTCGGAAGAAAAATGTATGGCTCCCAGAGCACATATATTCCATTCAAGATCAATCCTTCTGGAGTCATTCCTGTGATTTTCGCTTCGGCGTTGCTCTCGTTCCCCTTGCAGATCGCTGCATCGTTGGGACCTGAAGTACGCTGGTTGCAGGCAGTTGCGAATTGGCTAGACCCGCAGGGCGCCCCCTATCTGATCATCTACACCCTGCTGATCATCGCTTTCGCTTTCTTCTATACCCAAGTCAGTCTGAATCCGATTGAGATGGCAAAGCAGATCAGGGAGAACGGCGGTTCGGTTCCCGGCATACGTACGGAAAGATTGGAAGAGTACCTGACCAAGGTTCTCAACCGTATCGTGTTGCCTGGTGCATTGTTCCTTGCATTCATTGCCTTGATTCCCACAGTGGTCCAGAAGTTCTTCAACTTCCCCGCTTCTGTGGCGATGCTTCTCGGTGGAACCTCATTGATCATCATGGTCGGAGTCGACCTTGATACCATGAGCCAGATCGAAGGCATTATGAAGATGCACCATCACGATGGGATTTCTGGTAAGGGCAAGATAAAAGCAAGGAACTTATAGGAGATATATGAAATGAAAGTAAGGGCAAGTGTCAAACCAATGTGTGACAAGTGCAAAGTCATTCGTCGGGCTGGGGTGGTCCGCATCATATGCGATAATCCCAAGCACAAGCAGAGACAGAGATAAAGCTGACAGTAGCATGTGAGAGGAGGCCAGTTAATGGCGAGAATTGCAGGTATTGATTTACCGAACAAAGCGGTGAAGATTGCATTGACTTATATTTACGGAATCGGCAGGGTCTCCGCAATGGAGATTTGCCAGAAGGGCAACATTAATCCCGACGAACGGATGAACAATCTGTCCGCCGATGATGTCAACGAATTGCGGAAGCTTATTGAAAGCGAATACAAGGTGGAAGGTCGCCTGAGAACTGAAGTCGCTCTCAATATCAAACGTCTGATGGATATCGGATGTAACCGCGGTCTTAGACACAGAAAGGGATTGCCGGTACGTGGACAGAGAACCAAGACCAATGCTAGAACTCGAAAGGGTAGAAAGAAGACCGTCGCCGGTAAGAAGAAATAAGGAGAATTGAAAGTGGCTAAAGCAAAACGCAAAGTCAAAAAGACGGTATATGAAGGTAATGTCTACATTCAGGCGACGTTCAACAATACCATTGTGACAGTCACCGATTTGACCGGAAACGCAGTTTCTTGGGCTAGTGCAGGTGGTCTCGGTTTCAGGGGAGCGAAGAAATCCACTCCGTATGCAGCACAGACTGCTGCTGAAACCGCAGCGAAGAAGGCAATGGATTATGGTCTTCGGGAAGTCAATGTATTCGTCAAGGGACCTGGTGTCGGTCGTGAATCAGCGATTCGAACTTTGGGTGTGTTGGGACTTAAGGTCAGAAGCATTAGAGACGTGACTCCCATTCCTCACAATGGTTGCCGTCCGCGGAAGGCTAGAAGAGTCTGATAAGGAGTAGGTGTAAACATGGCTAGATATACAGGACCAAAATGCAGATATTGCCGAGCAGAAAAGACAAAGTTGTTCCTCAAGGGAGAACGTTGTCATACCGGTAAGTGCCCCATCTCCAAGAAGGCTGGCACTCCTGGTAAGGACCCTCGCGCACGACAGAAGAAAATGACAGACTACGGTATGCAGCTCAGAGAGAAGCAGAAGCTGAAGAGAATGTATTGCATGCTTGAGAAGCAGTTCAAGCTGACATTCGATGAAGCCGCCCGTACTCCAGGAAAGACAGGTGAAAACCTCATCATGTTGCTTGAACGCAGACTTGATAACGTGGTTTTCCGACTCCATTTTGCCAATAGCCGCAATCAGGCTGCCCAGTTGGTGAACCATGGACATGTTTTTGTCAACGGTACAAGAGTTGATATCCCCTCCTATCGGGTGAAGGTTGGTGATGAGGTCGCTATCGGTCCTCACGGTCAGAAGATGATCATCATCAAGGAAAATCTTAAGGAGTTCTCAAAATCGGGTGTGTCACCTTGGCTTTCTCTTGATCCGGACGTAATGAAAGGATCATTCTTGGCGGTTCCAAGACGTTCGGATGTTTCCGAAGTCGCCGACATCAAAGAGCAGCTGGTTGTAGAACTTTATTCTCGTTAAGGAGTAGACATGGCACGTAAAAACCTGTTGAAAGGATTTAAGAAACCGAAAGGAATAACCTTCGAACATAGCTTGGTTGAACCCAATTCGGGTAGGTTTATCGCCTATCCGTTTGAGCGTGGTTTCGGTACCACCGTGGGCAACACGCTGCGAAGGATTCTACTCTCTTCAATCCAGGGATACGCCGTTACCGCCGTGAAATTCACCAGCTTCAACGAGGAGGGTGTTCCCCACCTTGTTTCAAGCGAGTTTGAGCCACTCCCCGGAGTTGTCGAGGACATCCCAGATATCATTTCCCGCATCAAGAAACTTATGATCAGGATGCCCGAGGATATCGAAGGGACCGTTCTCCTCATCGAATGCAAAGGTGCTGGTGCAATCACTGGTGCAAGCCTCGAATTGAACAATGTCGAGATCATGAACAAAGACCTCGTGCTCTTTACCATGATGGAGAATGCTGTTCTTGAACTGGAACTACAGATTGATCTTTCAAGAGGGTATGTTCCAGCTGAGGTGAATGAGAAGTATATCGAAGAGATCGGAACTATACCCATCGACGCGAATTTCTCACCGGTCACTCGTGTCAAATTTGAAATTGAACCCACACGTGTCGGACAGCGCAATGATTACGACAAGCTTATCCTCGATGTCTTCACCGATGGAACGGTCTCCCCTGAGAACGCTCTGGCTGAAGCTGCAAAGATTGCCAAGGATCATTTCGCGATCTTCATCAATTTTGATGAAAGTCTGGTCAATAGTGGTGACGAAGTTGATGAAGAGGAAGAGCGCATCAAGAAATTGCTCAACACCTCGGTTGAGGAACTGGAACTTACCGTCCGGTCGAGCAACTGCTTGAAGAATGCCAATATCAAGACTATCGGTGATCTGACGAAGAAGACCGAGGAAGAGATCGCGAAGACGAGGAATTTTGGTAAGAAATCGCTCTCCGAGATCAAAGAGAAGTTGAAGGAATGGAATCTTAGTCTTGGCATGACAGATTACAGTGTCCTGAAGAACTCGATCAGAATACCAGGGAACAAGGAAGAAGAGAATGAAGCATAGGATTGGTTTTAATGCATTGAGCCGACGTTCCGGCCAACGGAAAGCGCTTAAGCGCAATATGGTGACCTCGCTATTCAGATACGAACGTGTCGAAACAACCAAAGCGAAGGCCAAGGAAGTGCAGCGCATGGCTGAGAAGATGATCACCCGCGCGAAGGTCGATTCGGTCCATTCCCGACGTATGATCGCACGTGATATCAACGATGAAGCGGTGCTTGCAAAATTGTTCACACAAATCGCTCCACTGTTTGTTGAACGCAAAGGCGGTTATACCCGTATTTTGAAGACAGGGAACAGGCAGGGTGATGCTGCGGAAATGGCAATTCTCGAGCTGGTTGTAAAGACCGAAAAGCCCAAGAAGAAGGCAGAACCGAAGAAGGAAAAAGAGGCTAAGAAGCCCGCTAAAGAGAAATCTGAAGAATAAAATGTTGCTTGAAAGCCAGATTGCTTAATTTGGTGCAAGTGAATGGCCGCTATCTTTTGATGGCGGTCTTATTTTATGTAAAACAAGCAATTAAAAAACTCTCTTGCCTCTAATAGGTATCAAATATAAAACCTCGTGTCACTTGACAAGCGTTCAGTTCCTCCCGTATTATTGCTCCATTACAATGGGGGAAATACTATGAATTTGTTTATTCTTATCCCTCTTTGTCTTGGTTGTATCATTCTAGGTTGGCTAATTCGTTGGATTTATGCGAGGTTCAAGCTTACCTCGATCGAGCAGAAAGCAGTTCGGTTGAGCCAGGAAGCGATAAAAGAGGCAGAAGCTAAGAGCAAAGAGCTTCTGATTGAGACTCGTGATCAGTTGTTGAAAGAACAACAGCAGCAGGAACGTGAGGCGAGAGAACGCAGAAGTGAACTTCTGAAGACAGAACAAAGACTGTTGAAGAAGGAAGAGAATTTAGAACGAAAACAAGCGGAACTAGATGTCCAAAAGAGACAACTGGTAGACAAAGAGGCAAAAATTGTCCAGCGTGAGAAATCACTCTCCGAAATGGAGCAGAACTGGATAACTGAACTTGAGCGTGTTGCTAGCATGTCTTCTGAAGAAGCCAAGCAGGCGATTATCGAGACTTTGCAGAACGATGCGAAGCGCGATGCCCAGGTAATCATCAACAAGATTGAGCAGGATGCTCAATTGAAAGCGGACAAGCTTGCCCGCGACATTATTGTGACCTCGATACAACGGCTCGCGACAGAAGTGAGTTCCGAGGTAACAGTAACAACCGTGAGCCTGCCGGGCGATGAGATGAAAGGTCGCATAATCGGTAGGGAAGGGCGCAATATCCGAACCCTTGAGACCCTTACCGGTGTCGATGTCATTATCGACGATACGCCGGAAGCGGTTGTCATCTCCTGTTTCGACCCTGTTCGCAAGGAGATTGCGCGTGTGGCTCTTGAACGATTGGTGCAGGACGGAAGAATCCATCCAGCCCGTATCGAGGAAGTAGTCGCAAAGGTTACCAAGGAGATTACGCGCGTCATAATGGAAGAGGGGGAGAAGGTAATCTTCGACCTTGGAATCCATAATATGAGCCAGGAAATGGTCCGTGCCTTGGGTAGGCTGCACTTCCGTACCAGTTATGGACAGAATGTGCTCAACCACTCCAAGGAAGTCGCTATCCTGGCAGGAATGATTGCCGCCGAGGTTGGGGCAGACAGGGAGTTGGCCCGAAGGGGAGGACTCCTGCACGATATCGGAAAAGGAATTGAATCCGATGGTGATGCGAACCATGCCGAGATGGGTGCCGACCTGGCGAAACGTCTTGGTGAGGATCCTCGAGTCATCAACTCGATTCTTTCCCACCACAACGATGTCGAACCGTCATGCATCGAATCGGTGATTGTACAGATTGCCGATGCGATTTCGGCTGCGCGCCCAGGCGCCCGGCGGGAGACGCTGGACAACTACATCAA
This sequence comes from Spirochaetae bacterium HGW-Spirochaetae-4, assembly GCA_002839335.1. GTDB lineage: Bacteria > Spirochaetota > Spirochaetia > Sphaerochaetales > Sphaerochaetaceae > UBA8525. Next base: position 64,220 of record PGXU01000003.1, on the reverse strand, counting down.
ACGGTTGGAGAGTCTTGAGCAGATTGCCGAGAGCTTTACCGGAGTTGACAAGGCGTACGCGATTCAGGCGGGACGTGAGCTCCGTATCTTGGTGAACAATGATAGCGTCACAGACGATGGTGCGAAAGATATCGCGAAGGGGATTGCAGGAAGGATTGAAGCCGAACTGCGGTATCCTGGTCGTATCAAGGTAACTATTATCCGTGAGATGCGTGTAGTAGAATACGCCCGCTAAGGGAATTTATGTCAAAACAAAGAACTATTACGGCTCTGTTGCTCGGGGATGTCATCGGACAACCCGGGTGCAGAGCCCTTTTCATTGGGCTTCCACAATTGATCAAACGCCACCGGGCCGATATCGTCATTCTCAATGGGGAGAACGCCGCGGATGGGTTTGGGTTGACTGAGGAGCTGGCACGACAATTCTTCTCCCTTGGTGTCCATGTGATAACCACGGGAAACCATATTTGGCAGCGTGAGGAGATCAGGCCATTCCTCAACAAGGATCCAAGGGTACTCCGGCCAGCAAACTATCCATCCCCGGCACCCGGACAGGGTTCCACAATCGTAGATATCGCAGGCAGGAAGGTTGCTGTTATCAATCTGCAAGGTAGGCATCAGATGGTGCCCATCGATTGCCCATTCCAGGTGGGATCGGCCTTGGTCGACAAATTGAGGAAGCAGACCAACTTGATCTTTGTCGATTTCCATGCTGAATTGGCGCAAGAGAAGGAAGCTCTGGGTCTCTATCTTGACGGTCGGGTTTCGGTGGTGGTCGGTACCCATACCCATGTTCAGACTGCTGACGAGAAGATATTGCCGAAAGGCACCGGATACATCACGGATCTTGGTTTGAGTGGTCCCATCGAAGGGGTGATCGGTTCTGTGGCTTCGATAGCGATTGAAAGGCAAATGACCCAGATTCCTCTACGCAACGAGATACTCGATGCTCCCTCCCATCTGCAGGGGGTTGTCTGTACAGTAGATCCCGATACCGGCAAAACGGTTTCCATTACCCGTATCAGCGAGAGTTTTGGAGTTTGAGGATATCAAGATGACCCAACGTGTGCGAAAACAACCGTTGATGCACCTGCTGTCGAAACAATTTCCCGAGTACGAGAAGGATCAGCTTCGGGCTTTCGTGGATTGTCGACAGGTCATGGTGGATGGAGAGACATGTACAGATGGTCGAAAACCGTACCCAGCCGATAGTTCTATCGAACTGGTCATTCCGAAGTATGTCTCCCGGGGGGGATTGAAGCTAGAACATGCCCTGTCGACTTTTGGCCTGGACCCGACTGGGTTGGTCATGTTGGATGCCGGATCCTCCACAGGAGGTTTTACCGATTGCCTGTTGCAACATGGAGCCACATTGGTCCACGCGGTCGATGTGGGATACAACCAACTGGATTACCGTTTGCGAACCGATACGCGGGTTTGCGTCCATGAACGTCAGAACATCATGCTGGTCGATTCCCTGGAGCCCCAGCCTGCAGCTGCGGTGGCGGACCTCTCCTTCCGGTCGATCACCGGTGCGGCCAGCCATATCCTCTCCCTCACCAGCGGGAAATGGATGATTTCACTGATCAAGCCACAATTCGAGTTGCCGAAGGGCCAGTCGGATTTTACCGGTGTCGTCGATGCGAAAATGCTGCACGAAGTTCTGATGGGAGTGTACCATCTGCTCTCGGTCGAAGGAGTAGGCATAGTCGCTATCGAGGAATCACCGATCCATGGGAGGAAAGGGAATCGAGAGTTTCTCGCATTGCTCCGTCCCGGCGACTTTCTCTCGGAACAATCTTTCGATGTTACGGTCCAATCCCTGTTGTCGGATTCCTGAGACGATCCAACGGAGCTCCTTCCACCAGTATCACAACATCCTTGACAGTCTGGTCCTCCATCAATGTCCGACGCACTTGGGCCGAACGAATCTCCATATCCGGATCTTCTTCAGTCGGTTCCAAGAACGCGTTGGAAAGATCGACGAATACGATCTGATTGGATACTGTCAGGCCCCGCAATGATGTCTCGGTGGGAATATAGGTCACCCCTCCATCGGCCAAGGCTTCCCTTGTCGGTCCTGCCAACAGATTTTCCACGGCTTCGTGTCGTGGTAAACTACCGGCAATCTTGGTTGGATAGGCAGCGAAGCGGTGGGATTGTCCATCGGTCTGGGGGATTGGGAATACTATCGAGGCTTGGCTGGCTTTGGTCGTGTCGCCATTCCGTTGGGCAACGATATGTTGTTTCACCAGATCGACCATACCGGATTCCTCGAAGGCTGCCTTCATACGTGGGAGTGTGGCGATGAACAGAATAGCTGAGATTACGATGATGGCCAGCCATCCGTAGAGCAACCAGGGATGATTGGAATTTTTTGGCCGATCGTTCATGCAAACAGCATACTACAGAACCGATATCCAATGCGAGTATCTATTTACATAGCGGGTAAAACCCCGTATGATACAGCCATATATGAGAATTTTGAAGGGCATTGCAGCCTCCTCGGGCATTGGCATCGGTAGGGCGTTTCTCTACATACATGAAAAGCTCGTGGTCCCCCATACTTCGGTACCGGGAGGAAAGACCGGATCGGAAAAGTCGCGGTTTTCCGGTGCGCTTGCAGTGGTTGCATCTGAACTTTCTGAAATGGACACCGATTCGATAGCCGAAGACCATCGCAAGATCATCGAAACCCATATGATGATGATCGAAGACCCTGAATTCACGGGCTCGGTGAACAAGCTTATCGATACCGACCATATCTGTGCGGAATGGGCCGTTGAACAAGTCCTGGCCGGGTTTATCGAAGTTCTGGAAACTGCGGGAGATCCGGTACTACGTGAACGAAGTGCCGACCTGTATGATATCGGGTGGCGTGTGATACGTGAACTCATGGGAAAACGCCGTGCCGACCTTTCCTCGATTCACGACGAGGTGGTCCTGATTGCCGATACCCTGTTGCCCTCGGAAGCGCTGTCCCTCGACCATACATGGATAAAGGCGATCGCGCTCAATGGTGGTGGCCGTACGAGCCATGTGGCCATCTTGGCACGTGCTCTGCAGATACCTACAGTCGTTGGACTCGGCAAGATCACGGACAAGGTGCGTGTTGGCGATGAGATTATCGTAGACGGCAACCTTGGTGAAGTGGCTGTACGCCCCAGCAGCGCTTCTGCGATCAAGATGCGTGACCGTTACACGCGGTGGCTTGAGCATGAGAGCGAATTGCAGGAATTGGCGGCATTGGAAACTGTCACGAAAGACGGTCACAAGGTCTCCATCAAGGCAAATATCGAGACAGTCGATGAAGTCGATTCGGTGCTGAAGCACGGAGCCAGCGGAATCGGGTTGTATCGGTCGGAATTTCTTTTCCTCAAACCTGGTGGAGCGACTGAGGACGAGCAGTTCGAAGCCTACAGAAGTGTTATCGAACGGTTGAAGGATACCGGTGCGGTCACCATCAGGACAATCGACGTCGGTGGGGACAAGGTTATCCCAGGCATGGAGGGACTCGGAGAAGAGAATCCTATCTTGGGGTGGCGTGCAGTCCGCTTCTGTTTGTCACGGAAAGATATCTTTCGGATCCAACTGCGGGCCCTCTTGCGGGCATCCGCCTATGGAAAGCTCAAGATCATGTTTCCCATGATCAGCGGGCCGGAAGAATTGGATAATGTCATGTTGGTCTTGGAACAAGTGAAGGACGAGTGCCGTAGGGCTGAAATTCCTTTCGATGAGGATATCGAAGTCGGAATAATGATTGAAGTCCCCTCGGCGGCCCTCTGTGCCGATTTGCTAGCTCCCAAGACAGACTTTTTCTCAATTGGAACCAACGATTTGATTCAATACACCATTGCTGTCGATCGGGGAAATGAGAAAATCGCCTATTTGTATCAGCCCTTCCACCCTGGAGTCTTGCGACTTATCCAGATGATTGTGGACAAAGGGCACCAGTCCGGTATTCCCGTTGCTATGTGCGGTGAAATGGCCGGAGATCCCCTCTCCACAGTATTGTTGCTGGGAATGGGGATTGACGAGTTCAGTATGAGTCCCCAGAGTTTGCTGGAGATAAAGAACATCATCCGTTCGATTACGCTTGCCGAAGCCAAGGAATTGGTCATAAAAGTGATGGGAATGAACTCGTATATCAATATAAATACATATGTAAGGGAATGGATGCATGTTAGATTCGGAGACTTTGTCACTGCGTGACCAGGGACTACCAATAATTGCGATCATAGGCCGACCGAATGTCGGCAAATCGACTTTGTTCAACAGGTTGATACGAAAACGACGGGCGATTACCGATGCGATGCCAGGAGTGACCCGTGATCCGATTCCCGAGAAATGGCTTCTCGGGAACCATCCGGTGCTTCTGGTTGATAGCGGTGGTGTGAAACTCGATCAGGAAGGTCTCGATTTCCTCGTTACCAAGAAGAGCCTTGGTCTATTGCAAATCGCCGATGCCATTGTGATGCTCATGGACTGTACCGAGATCACGGCCGAGGACGAGATGTTGATCAAGACGCTCAGACCCTATACGGACAAGACGATCATTGCCGTCAACAAGGTCGACGATCCGGTTCGGGACGATTTGGTGTGGGATTACCATAAGTTCGGCTACCCCCGGGTGGTCGGTATTTCCTCCGCACACGGCTTGGGAATCGACGTCCTGGAAGAGAATCTTCTTGAAATGCTCGATATGGTGGAAATGGAAGAAGCTCCAGAAGAAGTCCATCGGGTGAATATCGCTGTGCTCGGGAAACCGAACACGGGGAAATCCACCTTGACCAATCTGTTTACCGGTCAGGACACCTCGATAGTCAGCGAGATTCCCGGAACCACACGCGATGTCATTATGGGGGAATTTTCCTACAAAGGGACTCCATACACGGTTTTGGACACTGCGGGAATCCGACGTAAGAGCAAGGTCGACGAGGATGTCGAATACTATTCGGTGAACCGGGCCATCAAGACGATCGACGATGCCGATGTGATCCTGCTGATGATCGATGTCACCACAGGGTTGGTGGAGCAGGACAAGAAGATAGCCCAGTTGATTGTGAGGCGTGGAAAAGGTGTTGTCCTGGTCTTCAACAAGACAGACCTCCTTTCGGGAGTCGGCAATGAACTTGAGGCTATCAAGGATCGGGCCAGGTTTCTTTTTCCAATCTTGTCCTTTGCCCCGATCGTTTCGATCAGTGCCAAGGAAGGCCTCGATGTCGATAAATTGCTTGATTGTGTCTGGTCGGTCTGGCGGCAGTTGAACAAGCGGATCGAAACCGCGCAACTGAACAATTACCTGAAGGAGTGGTCCGATGCCTATCAGCCGCCCCGGGGTACGAGGGGCCATTTCAAAGTCTACTACGGTACACAGGTCAGTGCTCCTCCGGTGAGGTTCCTCTTTTTCGTAAATCGAAAAAAGGACTTTCCCCAAGGGTATATCCAGTACCTGAAGAATTGTATCCGTAGGGATCTTGGATTTACCCAGATACCTGTGGAAGTTGAACTGAAGGAACGGAGACGGAATACTCCAAATACCCGTTTGTAATGAAAATCGAAGTTGTTTGTTTTGACATTGATGGGACGTTGTATCCGAAGTGGGTCACCGACCTGAAATTGGTGGGTTCCTTCTTCCCATCGCCATTATTGGCCCTGCGATACCAAGAATTCCGAGAGGAGATTCGCAGGGAGGATGGGGAGAATACAGAACCGGAAAACGAACAAGGATTCCGATTGCGTCAGGCATCATGGTTAAGCGCGAGATACAATTGGGGAAGGGGTGTTGAGCCTATTGACCGGATGTATGATCGAATAGAACGACAATTCTACTCCTCTTGGCGTCGGGCTTTTGCCAAGCTGACGCCGTTTCCCCACGTCCGTGCAACTCTGGAACTGTTGAAAGCCCGCGGAATCAAACTTGCCGCCCTGTCGGATTTCCCGATTGAACAGAAGCTGCAGGCTCTCGGTGTCGCTGATTTGATTGATTACTCCGCGTGTGCGGAACAGGCGGGATATCTGAAGCCACACCCGGCACCGTTCCTACACATCTGTAGGGAAATGGGAGTTGAACCGCAGAGCGTACTGTATGTCGGGGATAGTTGTAGGAAGGATATGGTGGGGGCTTCCCGGGTGGGAATGTCGACTTGTCTGATTGCTCCTGTTGCGAAGAATACGGCGAAAAGATCCCATTTGCGGGCATCTTGTCCTGAAGCGGATATGATATGTTCCGATTATCTGGATTTCCAGAAGCAACTGGAACCGTTGCTAGAATAGGGGGGGGTTGTGATGTGGGAAATACTGCCGATTTTACTTTCGATAGGTCTGTTCTTCATCACTCTGATTGTAATCTTCACGTTGCGGACTGCCGATAGACGGGATCGTCGACTCGATATCATGCGGCGATACGTATCGCAATACATGGCGGAAATCAAGCGCTCCGAAGACCACATGAAAGAGACTGTCGCTGAAGTCGACAACCGCATGGCCCGGAACCAGCAGGAACTCGAACAGCTTGTCGACCGTATTTCTCTTCAGCGTGAAGGCCTGCTGACCCATTCAGAGGATCTCGATGAACTGCAGAAGACCTTGACCTATTACCATGAGGTGCTCGGACAGCTTGGTGCAATGACCGAGAAGGCAGAACTCCGGACCCGCCAGGTGAAGGAAGAGGTCACCAAAGTGGAGTCGGTCCGGCAGACAATCGAAGAGTTCCTGACAAGGATCATCGAATCGGAAGAGCATATGCAACGATTGTCCGAGCAATTGGACCATACTGTATCTCAGCATGCCGGCCGAATTGGACAGCAGATGGAAGAATCCATTGCCGAAGCCAAATTGAAGGTCGACTCCCTTTTGGACGATTCCTTGAACCACACCGATGCGACTTTCCAGACCATGATCACTACCGTGCAAGCATTTCTCAGGGAACTGAACAATCGTACCGAAATACTGGAGGGCGTTGTGAAACGTCTGACAGAAACGTCGGTCGCGACACTTGCCGAGCTTGGTACCGCCGTTGAGGAGACCAAGAGCCAACTTGGTGCCCACGACACTACCTTGGAATCGATTGCTGCACAGCGAGCCGAATTGGAACGGGTTATCGTTGGCCTCACCGAACGGAAACAGGATCTGGAACTGTCGGTGGCACATTCCACAGTCATGAGGGATGAGTTGGACGCTGCTCTCGCTGAACGACAACGGCTGTTGGAAGAAGAAGAGCAGCGGGAGTTGGAACTTCGAGCCCGTCTCGATGATCCGGACGTCTATGCAGCGGAAATCGATGCAGATGATATCGTACCCTTGTTCGTAGCCCATGGAACCGACCCCGAGCTTGATGAGGAACCTGAACTGGATGAGGAACCTGAACTGGACGAGGAACCTGAACTGGACGAGGAACCCGAGCTGGACGAGGAACCCGAGCTGGACGAGGAACCCGAGCTGGACGAGGAACCCGAGCACCAATCGAAGAAGAGACGGATAGAAACCGCCCATTACGAACCTGAGGAAGATGAGGAAGAGATCATACTCGACGACGACTTGATCGAAACATGACCAAATAATTTCACGGTACAGTATACTTGGGGTATTGAGGAAACAATTGCCTCTGTGATACATTCCACAAGTACCGAGGAATCGGCGTAATGATACGAATTGTATGGTTGTACCAGCCGAAGACCGGTGCGTAAAGCAACGGCCGGTCGGTATCACCCTATATGCCAACCACCGTTGCGAAACAAATCGAGTCGGCAGGGAAGGTGGCAGTATGGCAAAATTCGTTTTCGTTACCGGTGGTGTGGTCTCATCCTTGGGAAAAGGCATCACAGCAGCCTCCTTGGGCTGTCTTTTGAAGAGCAGGGGACTGTCGGTCACAGTCCTGAAATTCGATCCTTACATAAACTTCGACCCCGGAACCATGAGTCCCTACCAGCATGGTGAAGTGTTCGTGACGGACGACGGTGCCGAAACGGATCTGGACTTGGGCCACTATGAACGGTTCCTCGACATTTCTATCGGGAAGGCCAACAATGTCACCGCCGGTAAAGTCTATTGGTCCGTAATCCAAAAGGAACGGCAGGGTGAATATCTGGGTGGGACCGTCCAGGTGATTCCACATATCACCAACGAGATCAAGAGCCGGTTGTTCAATCTGGCGGAATCGTCGAAAGCTGATATCGTCTTGGTTGAAATCGGCGGAACTGTAGGCGATATCGAAAGCCAACCTTTCCTTGAAGCCATTCGGCAGATGAAGCGGGATCTCGGCAAACAGGATACGTTGTATCTCCATGTTACGCTTGTTCCCTATATCGCCGCCGCCGGTGAATTGAAGACCAAGCCTACCCAGCATAGTGTCAAGGAATTGCGGGGAATCGGAATCCATCCCGATTTCGTCATCTGTCGGTCGGATAGGCCACTTCCCTCCGGGATGAAAGAAAAGATCGCCATGTTCTGTGACGTAGACAAGGAAGCGGTCATTCCAAACCCAGACCTCCCTTCGATCTATGAGGTCCCCTTGTTGTTCGAGGAAGAGAACCTCGATATGCTGGTCTTGAACCGGCTCGGATTGGAAGCGGGCCCCAGACATATGTCCGATTGGCACTCCATGGTGGAGAACCGCCGATATCCTGAAAGGAAAGTCCGCATCGCCTTGTCGGGCAAATATGTGGAACTATCCGATGCGTATATCAGTGTGGTGGAATCACTCAACCACGCCGGTTTCCATCACAGGACCAAAATCGAGTTGATAAAGGTCGATGCCGAAAACCTCGAGGAAGCGGATGAAGCCAAAATCCAGGAACTGTTTGCCGGTATCAGCGGAATAGTGGTTCCGGGAGGTTTCGGATTGCGGGGAATCGAGGGAAAGATCAAGACCATCCGATTCGCACGTGAAAACAACATACCGTTCCTCGGGCTTTGCTTGGGCATGCAATGCGCAGTCACCGAATTTGCACGCAATGTCGCACAACTTGAGGGTGCGGCAAGTTCCGAATGGTATCCGAATACCAAATACCCGGTTGTCGATCTCATGCCAGACCAGAAGGGTGTGGAGCTTGGGGGCACGATGCGGTTGGGAACGTATCCATGCAGGATAACGGACCATGACAGCCTTCTCTATAAGGCCTACGGACAAGATTTGATCGATGAACGGCATCGACATAGGTATGAATTCAACAATACCTACCGCCAGACTCTGGAAGATGCCGGAATGCGGTTCTCGGGGTTGTCTCCCGACGGTTCCTTGGTCGAGGCAGTCGAAATACCTGGACATCCATGGTTTGTCGGTGTGCAGTACCATCCCGAGTTCAAGAGCCGACCGAGTAAGCCACATCCCCTGTTCCGCGACTTCATTGAAGCAGCTGTCAAATGCATAAGCAAATGAAGGGTATCTCCCCCTACGTTCCCTGCACTCACTCGGTAATGGACCAATAGTAATTGTTCCGCTACCCTCGTTTCGTTGGGGAATGAAATGATTAACAACAAGGGATTCGCCTGAAACACTTGACGGTCCCTTTTCCCTTTGAGTATGTTTGATGGGACTGCCAGGGGTGGAAGACGTGGCGGATCATTAATAGATACGAATGTCCTCACGACTTGGTAGCATTTGAAATACGTACGCACAGGTAATTTATGAGCAAGAAAGAGAAGAAAGAGACTGAGAAGAAAGAGAAAGACCTGCAGACTCCCGTGGATCACCAGGAGCCTACGGATGTGACTGGGGGGGCGGAAGCCTCCCAAACGGCGGAACAGGCGGAAAGTTCCCTTTCTCCACAGGAGGCCCGTATCGCAGAGTTGGAGATGGAAGTGGAAAAACTCACCAAGGAATTGGCCGAGGAGAAGGAATCGTTCATGCGCAAGCTTGCCGATATGGACAATTATCGGAAACGACTTGTACGTGAAAAGGAAACGGCTGTGCAATATGCGAATGAGCGGTTGCTTAGCGATTTGATTCCAATCCTGGATGATTTTGAGCGTGCGGTCGAAGCCGGAACCTCGACAGAAGATGTCCAAACCTACGTCGATGGCATCAAACTGATCCAAAAACAGCTGTTGGACGTATTGGGAAGGAATTGGGGCTTGAAGAAGATGGACGATATTGTCGGCAAGGAATTCTCGCCTCATGAACATGAAGCCATGATGATGGAAGCGGGCGACCAATTCGATACCGAGACGGTTCTTGCCGAATTGCAAAGAGGTTATTATCTTCATGATAGGGTTTTGAGAACCGCAAAGGTGAAGGTGGGAATACCACAGTAACTTACGAACGAAAATAAATTTGCAGGAAAAGGATTATCATATTCCAGATCTTGTGTACAAATGTTGATGGTGAATTTCAAGGAGAAGAACCATGGGTAGAATAATCGGAATTGACTTAGGTACAACCAATTCATGTGTTGCAGTCATGGAAAACGGCGATGCCGTCGTAATTCAGAATTCGGAAGGACAGCGGACCACTCCCTCCATTGTCGGTTTTACAGCAAAGGGAGAACGTTTGGTGGGTCAGCCTGCCAAGAACCAGATCGTAACCAATGCGGAAAATACCGTATCATCCATAAAACGCTTTATGGGTCGTCGTTTTGCGGAGGTCCCATCGGAAATCACGAAGGTCTCGTACAAAGTGACAGCAGGCCCTTCGGATGAGATCCGCGTATCCATCAGAGGCAAGGAATACTCCCCGCAGGAAATTTCTGCGGCGACCCTCCAAAAGATGAAGAAGACCGCGGAGGATTACCTCGGCGAGCCGGTCACGGAAGCGGTCATTACCGTTCCCGCATATTTCAACGATGCCCAAAGGCAAGCTACAAAGGATGCCGGAAAGATCGCAGGCCTGGAAGTCAAGCGGATTGTCAACGAACCCACTGCGGCAGCTCTTGCGTACGGATTGGGAAAGGACAACTCGAAGGAAGAGAAGATAGCCGTATACGACCTTGGTGGTGGTACCTTCGACATCTCTATCCTCGAACTTGGCGACGGCGTGTTCGAAGTGAAGTCGACCAATGGTGACACACATCTTGGTGGTGATGACTTCGACCAGAAGATTATCGACTGGTTGGTCGATAGTTTCAAGAAGGAATCCGGAATCGACTTGTCGAAGGACAAGATGGCGTTGCAACGTCTGCGTGAAGCCGCCGAGAAGGCAAAGATCGAGTTGTCCAGCACAAAGGACACGTCCATCAACCTTCCGTACATTACCGCTGATGCCTCCGGGCCGAAGCACTTGCAGATGAACCTTTCCCGCGCCAAATTCGAACAGATGGTTTCGGATCTGGTGGAACGAAGCCGCAAACCTTGCTTGAATGCATTGAAGGATGCAGGGCTTTCCCCGAAGGATATAGACGAAGTTATCCTGGTGGGAGGATCGACCCGTATTCCCGCAGTCCAGGCACTTGTAAAGGAAATTTTCCAGAAGGAACCCCACAAGGGTGTCAATCCCGATGAGGTTGTTGCGATGGGTGCCGCTATCCAAGGTGGTATCCTTGGTGGTGATGTGAAGGACGTGTTGCTCTTGGATGTTACTCCCCTGTCTCTCGGAATCGAGACGTTGGGTGGAATATCGACCAAGTTGATCGAACGCAATACAACCATCCCAACCCGGAAGAGCCAGATTTTCTCGACTGCCGCAGACGGACAGACAGCTGTTTCCATCCATGTGCTACAGGGTGAGCGTGAAATGGCAAGCCAGAACCGGACACTTGGCAAATTCGATCTTATTGGGATTCCAGCGGCTCCACGTGGCGTGCCCCAGATTGAAGTGACTTTCGATATAGATGCCAACGGTATCGTCCATGTCAGCGCGAAGGATCTGGGTACAGGAAAGGAGCAGAAGATTCGGATCGAATCGTCTTCCGGATTGTCCGAAAAGGATATCGAGCAGATGGTCAAGGATGCGGAGTTGCATGCCGAAGAGGACAAGAAGGAACGTGAGCGGATCGAGGTACGAAACGAAGCCGATAGTCTCATGTATTCGACCGAAAAGTCCTTGAAGGATTATGGCGACAAGATTTCGGACGAGGAGAAGGCAAAGATTGAAAGTGCCATCTCCGACCTGAAGGCAGCCATGACCTCCAATGTGATAGACGATATCAAAGCGAAGACCGAAGCACTCCAACAGGCGGCATACAAGTTGGCTGAAGAGATGTACAAGGCGACAGCAGCCCAGCAGGGTGCCGAGGGACAGGGGCCTGACACACAAGGGCAAGGGTCGTCTTCACAAGAGAAAAAGGCTGATGACGGTGTTGAAGATGCCGATTATGAAGTCGTAGATTAATCGAATCCAACTGAAGGAAGTGTTGCACCGTGGCAAAACGGGATTATTACGAAGTCTTGGGCGTTTCCAAAGGAGCCGCCCAGGACGAAATCAAAAAAGCCTATCGTAAATTGGCTGTGGCGAATCATCCGGACAAGAATCCTGGGGATGCGGCGGCGGAAGAACGGTTCAAGGAAGCCAGCGAAGCCTATGAAGTATTGAGCAACGAGCAGAAGCGGCAAGCGTACGACCAGTACGGGTTCGCGGGTGTCGATGCCGGTGGTGCACAGGACTATTCCAATGTATACCGGGACTTCAGCGATTTGTTTGGTGGAGGATTCGGAGATATCTTCGGATCCTTCTTTGGTGGCGGTGGACGGTCCTCGCAAGCATCCCGTGGTCCGGCTGTGGGTTCAAGCCTGCGGTACGATATCGAGATCGATTTCAAGGACGCTGTCTTCGGAACCAAAGTCGACGTTTCCTATACCCATCAGATCCATTGCTCGACATGCCATGGATCGGGGGTGAAGAGCGGTTCGGGAAAAAAGATTTGTCCTACCTGTAACGGTGTAGGTCAAGTGAGACGGAATTCCGGCTTCTTCTCCATAGCTTCTACGTGTCCCACCTGTGGTGGTGAGGGCCATATTGTCGAGAACCCCTGTGGTGAATGCCATGGGTCGGGTCTTATGCGCAAGCAGCAGAAGCTGAAGGTCACGATACCTGCTGGAGTGGATACCGGGAACCGGATCTCCATTTCGGGCATGGGCGATGCTGGACCGAATGGCGGACCGTCCGGCGATTTGTTTGTTTATGTCAATGTTCGTTCCCATGCCTATTTCGAACGGTCTGGAACCGACTTGTATTGCCAGATTCCCATATCGATAACCCAAGCCGCATTGGGCGGGGATATCGAAGTGATGACAATCGACGATGTGAAGGTGAAAGTAGCCGTTCCAGCCGGGACACAGAATGGAAAAGTCCTGCGTCTGCGTAACAAGGGTGTTCCGAAATTACGTGGATCGTTGGATCAACGGGGTGACCAATATATCAAGTTGATAGTGGAAACTCCCCGGAAATTGAATCGCGAAGCAAAAAAACTAATGAGCCAGTTGGCTGAAGTCTTGGGAGAAAACAAAAATCCCGAGCCGGTACCATTTACCGAATAGGGGAGTTTTCATGGGCGAGAGGATAGTAGGATTTCATGCGATCGAAGAGGCTTTGAAACAAGCTCCTGCTGGTAGCATATTGTATATTTGCAGGAATATGGAAAAGCGCAACGATCGCTTGGAGTCGTTGGCTCGCGGAAACTCGAACGTCGCAGTCAGAAAGATAGCGAAGATTGAAATGGACAGGCTGATACAGAGTGCGGACCATCGTGGAGCCATGTTGGATATGGGAAGGCCCCGGGAACGTCAGTCGGGTTCCGGTAGGAAGGACGCCACAACAGTGAAGGACTTTCTCGCGGGATTGCCAGAAGACAAGCCTGCCCTGGTTCTTGTCCTCGACGGTATTACAGATGTCCACAATCTTGGTGCGATCCTACGGAGCGCCGACCAGTTTTCCGTCGATCTTGTGATCGTACCGGAACGACGGAGTGCCCAGGCAAACGAAACCGTGGTCCGCATCTCCAGTGGAGCCGCGCAATACGTTCCCATGGCTACGGTGACCAATCTGGTCCGTGAGATTGAATTGTTGCAGAAACAGGGTTTCTGGGTATATGGCGCCGATATGGGTGGTGATGCCGTATTCTCGATGAAATTCCCGAATCGGACGGTGCTTGTCATGGGTTCGGAAGGGGATGGGATGAGCCAGCTGGTTGAAAAGCATTGCGACCATATCGTATCCATTCCGACATCCGGCCACATCGACTCGTTGAACGTATCGGTTGCCGCGGGCATCCTATTATACGAATTCCGTCGCCAACAACCGGTTGTACGTGCCGAGGAGGCTTAGCCTCCACTTTCCAGCTCTTGCCCTGGGGTTGCGATACTATTCATCAGCAAAAAGCCTGCACCGGTTTCATTACGGTTGCAGGCTTCAATTTTTATACCGAGTGATAGTCTGACACGATTGCCGATTAGTTCTCGAAAAACTTGTTCCCGATATCGTTGCGGTACCACGCCCCATTGAAACGAACCGAGTCGATATACTGGTACGCCTGCTTATTTGCTTGGATAATATTTTTCCCGATTCCGACAATCGTGACATTCCTTCCACCGGTTGTCACAGAGACATTATCCTTCTCCATGACAGCACCATAGAAGACCATCGGTTTGTTTGTCAGCAGGTTGTTCCTTATGATATTGGGAAGTGGTTCGACAATCTGTCCCAGCACCGGTTTGTCGGGATATCCCTGGCTGGCAACCACCACCGCCACGGCCGATTTGGTCGAAACCTCAAGTTGGAAATTCTTGACAGTATCTTGCTTCATGGCGTTGAGAATCTCGATGATATCCGACTTGATCAGCGGAACGATAGCTTGTGTTGCAGGATCGTTGAACCTGACGTGGTAGTCGACCAATACGGGGCCATCGTTTGTGAGAATGACACTGAATGTCAGAACACCCTTGTAGGCAAATTGTTCGACCTGCATACCATAGAGTGTAGGTTCGATAATCAACTCGATGATCTGCTTCTGGACACTTTTCGGAAGTGGTACGGGACAGATGGACCCCATTCCACCGGTAGCGGCACCTGAACCGCCTTCCTCGCTCTTGGTATAGTCGGAGCAAAGCGGCAACATCAGGTATCCGTTGTTGTCGGTGAAGACTGTAATGGTGACGGACAATCCGGCCAAGTGGTTCTCAACAAGAAGATTGTCGGTCTGCAAAATACCTTTGCCGAAATTCATCAGGGTTTGGTAATCGTTCGAGTCGACCATGATCCTGCTCGGAGCCATGGCATTGCGCTTGAGAACGAAGTTTTCTCCCGGGTGGCGCTTCAGGAAATTCGACAAGGATTCTTCGTCGGAGAACATCTTGTATGGCGGGGTGGGAATATTGTGACGGGATGTGAAGGTTCTTGCGAAATAGCGGTCACCCTCAAGTTTCAAGGCATTGCCTGGTGCTCCGAAGGTGTCTATGCCACGATTGTTCAGGTAATCGATCACCCCAGTGAACAATGGTGCCTCGGTTCCGACAAACACAAAGTTGATATCGTATTTCCTGCAAGCCTCGTAAACCGATTCCGGAGATGACGGATCGACATCGGGAAGATTTTCCGCAATGTCACCGGTGCCAACATTTCCTTTGGCGACAAACAACCCGTCAATAAGCTTGCTTTGGGAAAACAACCAAGTCATCGCATGGTCTTTTGCTCCAGAACCCAACACAAGAACTCTCATGTTTTCTCCTTTCCCTGCATAGTTTCGGGACTCCAAGAAAGCTACCATGTAACGATTGGCAAGGTCAACTCTCGACAGGTTATAGCTCTTGTGGAGTCTCTTCCACCAAGCGGGCACAGATGGTCTCATACTGCTCGTAGGTGTTCGCTTGGACGAGTGCCTGCTTGGCTTTCGAAGCGTGATGGATCCCCTTGAGATAGGCGGTCGCATGCTTGCGCATCTCTCGGCAAGCCAGCCGTTCTCCTATGTCGTTTCCCATGAGATGCAGCTGCTTGAGCAGGGTGGTCACCCGTTCCCGGGTAGTGTGGTACACCGTCTCCTCCCCCTTGGTCAACAGGTTGTAGGTATCGGAGAAAATGAAGGGGTTTCCCATGGCTCCACGGGCGAACATGACACCATCGACCCCTGTCTGTTCCAACATCTCTTTGGCAGCCTGGGCTGAAAAGAGGTCGCCGGAACCGAAAATGGGAACCTTCGGATTGTTCTTGTACACATAGTGTTTCAAATCGGCTAGCGCCGACCAATCGGCGGTTCCCGAATAGCCCATGGCTTTCGTACGGGCGTGCATCGTGATCATGTCGACTCCAGCCGCAAGTGCGGCATCGGTAGTCTCACGATAGTTGAGGGAGCTTGAATCCCATCCCAATCTGATCTTGACCGAAACGGGGATATCGCAGGAATGCTTGATAAGGTGGACAATATCATGGATCTTGTCGGGAAATCTCAGAAGAGCCGAACCGGCTCCTGTCTTCACTACCTTTGGCACAGGACACCCGCAATTGATATCTATGACCGTAGGAGAATATTCCAAGAGCTTCCCGATACTTCTGGCAACGACCGACGCTTCCGGCATGAAAATCTGGATTGCGAGCTGTTGTTCGTTCTCCGCCCGTACCATAAGTTTTTCCGTGTTGACGCTGTCCCGGGCGAGACCTTCGGCACTCACCATCTCGGTATACGTGAACGACGCTCCCTTGTCGATACAAACGGAACGGAAAGCCCTGTCCGTGTATCCCGCCAAAGGAGCGAGAAACAAATTCCCGTCGATGTGGACCGAGCCGATATCAACGGGATGATAAAGAGGTTTGGGTTGCATTTGACCAGTCATACGTACTATGCGTTCTCCGGCAAGTGGAAGGCCCTGAGGCTATTTTCGTACAACGCCTGTGCGGTATCTTCCAACGACATTCGTTTGATATCCGCAATCGCTTGTGCAGTCTCGACCAAATATGCGGGCTTGTTCCGTTTCCCCTTGTAGTTTGAAGGAACCATGAAAGGACTTTCCGATTCGATGAGAATCCTATCCATGGGAAGATTTGCTATGGTTTCGTGCAGATGGCGGACGTTCTTATACGTGATGTTTCCGGCGAACGAGAAATACATGGGCAATTCCAAAGCTTCCATGGCGTAGAGCCAATCCTCGGAATAGCAGTGGAATATTCCGCCCTTTTCTCCGATCCTGGTCTTCAATATATCGAGCAGGTCGCGGCCAGCTTCACGGTTGTGGATGATCGCGGGCAATTGAAGACTCCTGGCTATGTCCAGCTGTCTGATGAAAAGCTCCACTTGGGAGTTCTTGTCTCCGAAATTACGATAATAGTCTAGCCCGATCTCGCCAATGGCGATTACACGGTCCAGTTTCGCAAAGGCCTGCAGCCTGTGTTCCCAATTTACTCCGGGGTTCGCTACTTCCGACGGAGAAACTCCCACCGCATGGTATACACCTGTGGCGGTCTTCAGATTCTCGTATACCTGCTCGAAGTCGTGGAGGCTATTGCAGATACTGACGATATGGGAAACCGACTTCCGCTTGGCGAGTTGTATGATGAGCAATTGCTCCATCTGGTCTTCATGTATCAGGCCGATATGGGCGTGAGTATCAAATAATTGCATGGTTTTTCCTGATGTTGATAAGAAATATGTCTTTACGGGACTTATCAAGAAGATACCATGAACCATTGTGGTCGTCAAGGCAGATTTGTGTTTGACAATTTCGTTCCAACATGGTAGCTTAGGATATGCTTGAGAGAATCTAATGCTTTTCAGCTTAAGCAAATAAGGATGTTGATGAAAAAAGATAGAAATTTCCATTCTGCACATGACGGGGAGGCTCAAGCGAAGAAGCCGACCCAGCGGCCGGAATATGGATATATATATTTGGTGAAGAATCCATCTTCAAATGAATTGTCTGTATGTGCCTCCGAGAAACCTCTTGCGCGTGGAGTCCATGTCATCGCACCCTCCCGTTATGGACTCGATTATGGCATGGTCGTCGGTTCGGCGATGGCGATGAAGGGCTACGAGCCCGGCTCGACCGAATGCCAGGGAGCTTGTCTCCATGGCGAGGCGATCGACGAAGTATATGGGGTCGACGAGGATCTTGTCGCTTCCGGTGAACCTGAAGTCTCCGCTTCTTCGGATGCGGCGCAGGATCCTGTCGTGGTACCTCCGTATGTTGCGGCAGGACTCGATTTCGACGAGACCCCGGATGATGCGTGTGCGCAATGTGAGGGATGCTGTTCCTCCGGCAAAGCGAACAAGGAGGACGATGTTCCGGTCAAGATTTCCGGAGATGTCGACTGGATCGATCGGTTGGCCGGCAAGGACGATTACGCGAGGTACCGTGAGTTGACCGAGATGGAGGGCGAGGCCCTTGTCCTGTGTCGCGAAAAGGTGCAGATCCACGGATTGGATATGAAATTGGTGTCTGCCCATTATTTGTTCGGCGAAGCCAAGATAATCTTCTTCTTCACTGCGGCGAACCGCGTCGATTTCCGTGATCTTGTAAAGGATTTGGTCGCTGTATTCAGGATCCGCATCGAGTTGCGACAGATCGGTGTCAGGGACGAATCACGTGTCTTGGGAGGCTTGGCTGTCTGTGGAAGAGACTTTTGTTGCCATGCCATTACCGACAAATTGAACCCGGTATCCATAAAAATGGCCAAGGAACAAAATCTTTCGCTAAATTCCACAAAAATTTCTGGACCTTGTGGAAGATTGTTGTGTTGCCTTTCCTATGAGTACGATTTCTATTTTGAGGAAAAGCGGAACCTGCCCCAGGAAGGAAGCAAGTTGAAGATACAGCACGAACTGATGAAAATCACCGAAGTAAATATTTTATCACGCAAGATTTCCCTTACCGGTCCCGACGGAAGGCATTTGACGATTCCTTTTTCGGCTGTTTATCACAATGATGAGAACTCTCGCTGGGAAGTGACCCGTGAGTATCTAGACGAATTTCTTACAAACTGATACAAACTATTGTATTGACCGATATTACGGAGTATGGTATTTTGTGTATCCGTTGGTTCAGAGATACAATTAATTCCCTTGAACTTATATAATTGAGAAAACCTTTGGAGGTATTACGTGTTCAACACCAGCTCGGCTGCCAAAAGAGAGCGCCAGAACGAGAAAAGAAGACTACGGAACAGGGAGACCAAGAGTGCGGTTCGTACTGCTGTCAAGAAGTTCCAGATTGCGGCACAAGCCAAGGATAACGATCTTGTGAAAGAAAAGTACGATCTTGCCATCAAGCTGATCGATACTGCCGGAAGCAAGGGCGTCTATCATGCCAATACCGTCTCACGAAAGAAGTCACGACTGCATGCACAGTACAACGCCTTGCAGAAGGCCGAGTAGTTGTATCGTCATCTGTTCATTCTATAAGGAGTAGGTTCATGGCAAACAATAAATTGACCAAAGCTGAGATAATTGAAAACATTCAGATTAAGCTCGGTCTCAATCGACCCGACGTACATAGTGTCATTGATGAATTCTTTGAGGAGATCAAACGTGGCTTGGAAGAGGATCGGGTAATCGAACTTCGCGGATTCGGAACTTTCGAGGTTCGGACACGCAAGGGTCGAGAGCGGGCACGTAATCCCAAGACCGGCGAACTCGTCGCGGTCGATACACACGGGGTTGCAATTTTCAGACCTGGCAAGGAATTGAAGGACTTCGTCTGGAAACTTCGCCAACATAACAACGAAAAGTAACACAAGACTGTGGATTTGTATCGTAAAAGAGGCTTTGGAACCTATGGCCTCGAGATCCTACTGCTAGTTGCTACTGCGGTTGTCTACTCTTTTGCGTTTCCAGGTTTCTTATCGAATAGGGGTTTTGGTGCGATTGCCTTTTTTGCACTGATTCCCCTGTTTGCTATTATTCGCAACACAACTTGGAAGGCCATTCCTTTTTATGGCTTCTTGTTCGGGTTTGCGTTCTACACCTGTTTCAATTATTGGCTCACCACTTTCCATCCACTTGCAATCCTGCTGGTCCCCATAATCAAAGGCGGGGAAATGGTGATGCTGTTTCCAGCCTTGAAGGCTGCCGACCGCTTGTTCAAACGCTACAGCTTCCTTGTCCAGACCATTATCTGGGTAGCCTATGCATACTTGAGCCAGTCGTGGTTCGCCGGATATCCCTACGGGACTATCGCCTATGCCGTGTATGAATTCCTGCCGTTCGTCCAGATTGCCGAATTCTCGGGAATATGGGGCATAACATTCGTCATGGTGCTTCCCCAAGCATTCTTGGGTCGATATGTGGCCGATCAGTTTGGTGGGAAAAAAGAACCGATCATCGCGTTCTTGCGATCCAATATGCCGACAGTCGTCGGATATGCGGCTATTCTGGTTTTCGTCTTCACCTTCGGATTCATCACCCTGTCAAAATGGGAATCCGAGGAACCCGAGTTGACCTGGCGTGTCGCCACCGTGCAGCATAGCGCCGATTCCTGGAAAGGCGGGTATGAGACCTACAAACGAAATTTCAACAATCTCCGGACCATGAGCCTGCAAGCATTGCAGGGCAATCCCGACATGGTGTTATGGTCCGAGACTGCTTTTGTTCCATCGGTCTATTGGCATACCACATACAAGACGGATGAAGCGACCGCGGCATTGGTCGATGAGTTCGTAGCCTTTGGAAAATCCCTCCCGGTTCCATTGCTCACCGGGAATCCGGAAGGAGTTTTGGACAACGAACAGCTGCCACCATTGAACCCCGACGGCTCTTGGAACCGCAAGGACTACAACACCGTGATCATGTTCGAAAGCGGTGAGATAAAGAAGACCTATAGGAAGCAACATCTCGTACCCTTCACCGAGCACTTCCCCTATGAAAAGGAAATGCCCTGGTTGTACAACCTGTTGCTGGCGAACGACTACAATTGGTGGGAAAAGGGTTACGATCCGGTAGTATTCGAAACCGATGAGGGTGTGAAATTCTCAACCCCCATCTGTTTCGAGGATGTATTCGGGTACTTGACCGCGGGCTTCGTACGCAATGGGGCGGACGTTATCGTAAACATGACGAACGACAGTTGGTCCGGAGCCGTTTCCGCCGAGATGCAACATTTGGCAATGGCCATATTCCGCTCTGTCGAGACGAGGAAGTCCACTGTTCGTGGGACCAATTCGGGAATGACGGCGGTGATTCTTCCAACGGGGAAAATCGTCGACCCGATGGAACCGTTCACCAGGGGATGGCATATCTACGATGTACCGGTCTTTACCGAGGGCAACGATACGTTCTATACCCGGAACATCGATATTCTTGCGAAAATTGCAATCTATGCATCGATCGGACTGCTGGCTTTTGGTCTCATCTTGCGAATCTCCCGGCTGAAAAGGAATCGATAACATGGCCAATGGATATGCTACTGTCTCACTATTTATAATTGGAACTGAAATTACACGTGGAATCATATCCGACAAGCACGGCCAGCTCATGGCGAAGGAGCTGACTACCCTCGGGTACCATGTGAATCGGGTAATAATCGTTCCCGACGATGGATCCATCGGACCACTGTTGCGCGAATGTGTCAAGGAAACCGATGTTGTCATGCTCACCGGCGGACTTGGACCGACCAGTGACGACATGACACGAAACGTGGTGGCCGAATTGGCGGGAGTTCCCTTGGTACAGGACGAGGCGGCATTTGCCCACCTGTACTCACGCATTGGAGAACGGATACATGGTGCGAACCAACGCCAAGTGTGTTTTCCCCAAGGCTTCAAGGTGATAGAGAACCCGAAGGGGACCGCACCTGGTTTCTCCGGTGAGATCCCGGTGGATGTCGGTGGTTCGATCCATACCGTGTTGTGTTATGCGATGCCGGGGCCGCCTGTGGAAATGCACGAGATGTTCTACAATCGGATCTTGCCCGAACTCTCCCAATTCGTCGGTCACGAGGGAGTAGGGAGGGATGAATTCTCCTGTTTCCTTACTCCTGAATCCAAATTGGAGGATATCTGTGGCGAATGTGCCTTGGACTCCATCCTTTGGGGAACCAGGGCTCAGGAGCATCGCATCAGCCTCTACTTGAACGGTGGTTCTGCCGAGACGAGAAACGAGATGGCGAAACGGATAAGCGGACGCATCGGACAAGGATTGCTGTTCGGTGGGGATGTGGAGACTGTTGACCTGTTGAGTCGGGACCTTGAGGAAAAGCACATGACCATGGCAACCGCGGAGTCATGTACCGGCGGGCTGGTCAGCAAGCTGATGACTGACCGTGAAGGTAGTTCGGCTTGGTTTTGGGGTGGGATTGTGTCGTACGCGAATGAGGCGAAGCAACATTTTCTCAATGTTTCACCCGATACATTGGCAGTGCATGGAGCTGTTAGCGGAGACACCGTATTGGAAATGGCCGAGAATCTGTTGCGGCAATCGGACGTCGATTTCACCCTCTCCGTTTCGGGAATCGCAGGTCCTTCGGGAGGAACCGAAGAGAAGCCGATTGGAACAGTTTGGCTTGGATTTGCATCGAAACGGTTTGCCCCGGTGGCGGTGCGTTTGAATTTTTCGTCCTATGGAAGAGCCTCTGTGCGTCGAAGAGCTGCTGTTGCAGCTATATTACTCGGCTACTTTTATGTAAACGGGGCCGATTTGCTTGACATCGTGGACACCTGGCAATATATTTAGAGTATCCCGCGGGATTGCCTTTTACCTATCCATCAATAAAAAGAGTTCCTGCGAAATAATACAACAAGATACGTAATACATCAGGTTCGCATCCGTGTGGATTCGATTCTTTGGAGATTATCAATGACATCAGAATATGAGAATGGTCCCGATTTGTTCGGGACTGCAGAAGAGCAGGGTTCGTCGAGTTCTGTTCCACAGAAGTCCTCGAGACGTGTAGTGAAACGTCGCCCTTCCGATCCTTCGGGACCGGTGGTGGTAAAGGTCAAACCGGCCGACTCATCGCCCGAAGCAACCGGCAATGCCGATTCTGTCGCGACAGGAGCTCCTGGAGAGGCAAATCACAAGCCGGTATCGAAGAAACGGGGTCGGCCACCTAGAAAGCAGCAGCCGGAAGCTGTTGTCGAGGAAAAGGTTGCTCCGGTTCAGGCGGCCCCTGAACGGCAATCCGACCAACCGGTTTCCATGCATCCGCAACAACAGGCCCAGCCTTTCCCCCAAAATCCATCACATCAAAATCCTGTCCAGCATCGCCCCCAACAAAGCAGAAACCACCAGCCGAACGGCAAACAGAACAACAGACAGAAGCAGAACCATCAGAAGGGCAACTATCAGGTCCGCCAGAACAATCGTTCCGGATCGCAAATCGAGGATATTCCAGTCGAGATCTATGTCGAGGATCCTAATGCCGCGCGCATGATCGTGAACGACCTTACCAGCATGACTTTGCCCGCATTGCGCCAACAGGCTGCCGATTTCAATATTTCCCAGGAAACGATACTCGACCTCAAACGGCAGGACCTGATTGTTGAAATCCTGAAAGCCCACGCACTCAAAGGTGGTGTGATCATGGCCTACGGGGCATTGGAAGTCCTTCCGGACGGCTATGGATTCCTTCGTTCTCCACAGAACAACTATCTCAGCGGTCCCGAAGACATATACGTGTCGATCTCGCAGATCAAGATGCTCAGTCTCAAGACCGGTGACACGGTGGAGGGACAGATCAGGCCTCCACGGGATGCCGAACGCTACTTCGCCATGATCAAGGTGCAATCGATAAACCACGATCCCCCGGAAGTCGCGAGGGCCCGCGCCGGATTCGATTCGCTTACCCCGCTGTACCCCGACACCAGATTGAACCTGGAGACGGAGGAGAGCGATATCTCGACCAGGATCATCAACCTGTTCAGCCCGATCGGGAAGGGACAGAGAAGTCTGATTGTCGCTCCACCCCGTGCGGGAAAAACGATACTCATGCAGAAGATTGCGAATGCGATCTCCGAGAATCACCCGGAAGTCTACCTCATGGTCCTGCTTATCGATGAACGGCCGGAGGAAGTTACGGATATGCGGCGGACAGTCAAGGGCGAAGTTATCGCCTCAACGTTCGATGAACAGGCTTCAAGACATGTCTCGGTTGCCGAGATGGTGATTGAGAAAGCCAAACGGCTTGTGGAACACAAGCGGGACGTGGTTATTCTTCTGGACAATATCACCCGACTTGCCCGCGCGTACAACCAGACGGTTCCCGCCTCGGGAAAGATCCTTTCCGGTGGTGTCGATTCGAATGCCTTGCACAAACCCAAGCGGTTCCTCGGTGCGGCGCGGAACATCGAGCATGGTGGTAGCCTCACCATTATCGCTTCGGCCTTGATAGAAACCGGCTCACGTATGGATGAAGTCATTTTCGAAGAGTTCAAAGGTACCGGAAACAATGAAATCGTCCTTGACCGCAGAATGGCGGAACGACGGTTGTATCCGGCCATAAACATCAAGAAATCGGGAACCAGAAGGGAAGACCTGTTGCTTACCCAGGAAGAGGCCGCGAAGATCTGGGCTCTTCGGAATGCGATCAACCCGATGGAAGATATCGAGATGACCGAGCTCCTCATTGACAAAATGAAGAAAACAAAGAATAATGAAGCGTTTTTACGCTCCATGAATAGCGGAGCCATGTAATTGAAGTCGTCCTTCTGTCAAGGCTTGACCGTAGCAGAAGGTAGCAGTATAGACATTGGAGGAATAGAAATGAAACAGGGAATCCACCCCAAGTATGAATTGACAAAAGTGACCTGCGCATGTGGGAATGTGTTCGAGACAAAATCCACTGTCAAGAACCTCGATATTGAAATTTGCAGTGCTTGCCACCCATTCTTCACCGGTACCCAGAAGTTGGTCGATACCACCGGACGTGTTGAACGGTTCAAGAAAAAGTACGGTATTTCAGACAAATAAGCATCGATTGCTCAGCGTCGTACGGCAAACCGCTTCGTTCACCGAAGCGGTTTTTTATTGCAATCTTAAAGTTGATGGCCTAAGATTGAGACATAAAGGAACATATGAAACAGATAACGGAGCTCCATCAACTTGAACATGAGGAAAAGCCGAAGGTAGTGGTGACGGTTCCCGGTCTCTATACGTTGCTGGGAGAATTCGCCGACTACTGCAAAGGTTATACGCTCTGTGGCGCAGCTCCTGTCTCTCTGGAGGTTGCCATTTCGGCGCGTCCAGACCAGAGTGTTCGGTTGTTCATGGCACCTATGAAGGATCGGAAACGCTTCAATCTGCAAAATATCAAGTTCCGTCGTGAAGATCGTTGGGCCAATTTCATCAAGGGTGTGGTCTCCATACTCAATGCCCGCGGTTTTTCGACCGGAGGATTCAATATCACGTTCTCAGGCGATTTGTTGGCCAAGGAAGGAGCAATGGTCAACTCGGCGATTGCCCTTGGCGTGACCATAGCCTTGCGCGAATTGTGTATTCCGGAATTGAAGGTCGAGGATTGTGCTGCAATCGGTTATTCCGCGCTCTCCTCGTTTGCCGGCGAGAATTGCCGTCTGGTCATGTTCCTTGCGATGATGCAGGTCCGTTCGGATTCCCTGCTCCTCTATGATGTACACCACCTCACCTACGAAAGGATTCCCTACGACACGACAGACAAATCCATTCTGACGATGATTGTCGAAAGCCGCATTTCTCCCCATGCCCTACGTGAAGAACTGGTGATAAGAAGGAAGGAGAGCAAGCTTGCGTTTGAACGGCTGCGAAGTGCCTTCCCCTCTGGTCTTTTGCGGGATGTTTCCGACCAGGAAGTCAAGGAATCGGTAGGTATGCTTTCCGAGGAAGAAAAGCGTATTTGCCTGTATGTGCTCTCAGAAAGTCGCTTGGCGAAAGAGGGAGCACGTCTGCTTGCACAAAAGGATATGGTGATGTATGGTAAGGTTCTAAGCAGGGTGCAAGCAGGATTGCGGGATGTTTTCGAAGTGACTTGTCCGGAAATCGACTGGTTGACGAAACGTGCCACCGAGATAAACGGCTGCCTTGGAGCAACCATGATCACCACTGGTTCAAGTGGTACGATACTGGTGTTGCTTTCCAACGAATCGCTTGCACAGTATACTGCTCGAATGGAGGAATACGAGCATATCTTTGGTTTTAGACCCACATGGAATTCCTATGCTCCTGTTGGGGGACTCAAGATAGACTCTTACCGTGCATGATCATACTATTGACGAATGACGATGGGTACCAAGCTGAGGGAATCAGCGTGTTGGAGACTGTGCTCGCCGAAGCCGGACACGAGGTCTGGGTTTGTGCGCCCTCCGACCAACGGAGTGCCCAGTCGCATGCGATGACCCTGAAAGGCAAGATTCGATTCATCCGGTTCGATGCACGACACTACCATTGCAGCGGGACTCCAGCCGATTGCATCCTGTATGGCCTCAACGGTGGCGCTCTTCCGGTTGCTCCCGATGTCGTTGTGTCCGGTATCAACCACGGCTACAACGCAAGTACGGACATCCTCTATAGCGGAACGGTTGGAGCGGCGAGCGAAGCTGCCCTCCGGGGAATCCCAGCTATCGCCATTTCGGCGCGAAACGATCGGCAGACCGGCGAATTTCCCTTCATCGAAGCCGCTTCATTCCTTGTGGAACATCTCGAGGAATTTGTCCCGTTGTGTACACGGGATGTCATGTTGAATATAAATGTACCTCCTACAAACACCGGCCAATGGCGGGTCGGCAAGATTGGACAACTGGAATATTTCGATGTGGTCGAGCGCAGTTCGACCATGCGGGCGACTTCATACGACGCATCCTCTACTAAGATCGGCTTGGCCTACGGCGATACCGATACCGACGCGAATGGTGTTGGAATCGGTGAGGAAGTCACGTTGTCCTTGCGTGGGGAAGTGCCCCCCGAGCTACGTCACCCCGATATGGAGACCGACTACCGCCTTTTGGGTGAGAACTTCATATCGGTAACTCCGATCCTTGTTCATCCTGTTGTGGACATGCCCACGGTGGCACGACTGGAAAAACTACAGGAAGGAGTCTGAGCCGATGAGACAAGCATCTCCCGCATGGGAAGAAAAGTGTTCTCGTTGTGGACTCTGCTGCCATGAGAAGGTCATTGTAGGGCGTGAAGTAATCTACGATCTCGATGCCCACTGTGAACATTACGACCCCAAGACCCATCAATGCCGGATCTACCTGGAACGTCTCGAAATCGAGGCCAGATGTAGACGGGTCTCACGGTTCTCGGCAATGTTCGCATCATACCTCCCTGAGACCTGCGCCTATGTGCAATGGGCACGATCAAAACATATCAGGTTCGCAATACGACGCCATATACGGTTTGCCCGCGGCAATTGTGGCGATTCCGGTGACGAAGATCCCATTTCCTCCCTCTGTCCGGCAAAGTGACTTGACCCCTTGGGTCTGGGACCCATATGTTTTCTATGAGGGAACGAACATGAGAAGAGTATATTTGGATAACAACGCAACAACACAGATGGCCCCTGAGGTCATCGAAGCGATACAGGAAAGTTTCCAATTCTATGGCAATGCCTCGAGCATGCATGAATTTGGACGGGAAGCTATTTCTGGCATTGAAGCCGCGCGTTCGAGTGTGGCTGCCATGATAGGAGCCACACCTGGAGAGATCATCTTCACCAGCGGTGGTTCGGAGTCGGACAACTCCGTCTTCGCCCAAGCACGGGACATGATAGATGCAGGCTCGAAACGAAACAGGATCATCACCTCGACCATCGAGCATCCGGCCATAATCGAGACGTGCCGATATCTGGTGAAGAACGGATACCACGTCGATTACGCGAGTGTCGACTCCACAGGCAAGATCGACCAGGCAGCCTACGAACGGTTGCTGGGTGACGATGTGCTACTGGTTTCCATCATGGCTGGAAACAACGAGACTGGAACTATACAGGATATCGTCGAACTGAGTCGGCTGGCACACGCCCACGGGGCTCTGGTGCACACCGATGCGGTTCAGGCTATCGGGAAAATGGATGTCGACGTCAATTCCTGGAATGTCGATTATCTGAGCATTTCCGGTCATAAGTTTTATGGCCCCAAAGGCGTCGGAGCCCTCTACGTCCGTAAAGGTGCCCCTTTCGATGCCTTCGTGAAAGGTGGACACCAGGAAGACGGCAAGCGGGCAGGCACATACAACAATCCGGCGATTATCGGAATGGGTAGGGCAGCGCAGTTGATCATGGACACGAGCAGGGAAGAACGGGAAACCTTGTGGAAGCTCAGGGAAAAGCTCCGTACCGGTCTCCAAGGCTCCATTCCGGATGTTGTGGTGAACGGTCACCCCACCGAATGCCTTCCCGGGACACTCAACGTATCCTTTGCCGGAGCCGAGGGTGAGTCTATCCTGTTGATGTTGGACTTTGAAGGGATTGCCGTATCGACGGGTTCTGCTTGTGCGACCGGTTCGTTGGAACCTTCCTATGTGCTCCTTGCATCCGGTCTGGACGTCGAACTTGCCCATGGATCGATCAGGTTCAGCCTGGGACGATACAATACGGAAGCCGATATCGAATATGTTTTGGAAAAAATGCCGTCAATTATCAAGCGGCTGAGGGAGATTTCAACAAGATGAGTAACAATACATCTGTTTGGGTATATACGGATACGGTCAAGGAACACTTCATGCATCCCAAGAATGTGTGGGAAGACGACTCGTACATCGCCGATGGTGAAGGTCTCGTCGGTTCAATGGCATGTGGCGACCAGATGAAGGTCGGCATCAAAGTCGAGGACGATAGGATTGTCGACCTGAAGTGGCAGACGTACGGATGTGCGAGCGCGATCGCCAGCACCTCCATGATGTCCGAGATCGCAATCGGCATGACACTCGAGGAAGCCTACCAGTTGACTCCATCCATGATAACCGAAAGGCTCGGAGGATTGCCCCAGCACAAGTTCCACTGTTCCGTGCTCGGCGACAAGGCGTTGCGGGCGTCGATCGACGACTATCTTGAGAAGCAAGGCCGGGAGAATCCGTATAAGAAGCGGGTTGCGAAGATCATTTGCGAATGCAAGAACGTGACCGACCAGCGTATAGAGGAATTGGTGAAAACCAAGGAAGCCACTACCTTGGAGCAGCTGCGTGACATTACCGGCTTCGGCACGGTTTGCGGCAAGTGCCAGTTCAAGGTGCAGCAACTGTTCGACGAGTACAAGCATATCTACAACGTATAGGATCCGACAGTACCGAAAGTATCGTCAACACTCCGAATGGAACTCGCTGCCGCCGATGAATTCGCGTAGCAGCGAGTCTGTGGGGACAAGGTTCGCCGGAATCGGATAGACATTCTCCAAGAACGCAAGCAGTCTCCGTGCTGTCGGATATGCCTCGTAAGCCTCGGGTTTGACCGTCTTGAGGAGTGGTTCCGCATAGGGTTTCAACACCGCCAACTCGTATTCCAACGCCGAATTGATCATGACATCAGCTTGGTTCTGGTATGGGAAGATGTGGTGCGTCTCACCCCGTTCCACCGAAGGCCACATTTCCAGTGTCATCTGCGCAGTCGTACTGCGCGTCCGGTTGTCGCGTACTATCCGTCGAAGTATCCTATTGTCTGTTGTCGAAATCCGGTTGTGGTCGTCAAGATTCAATTGTGTCAGAGCCGATATATAGATCTTGAACGTCGTTTTCGGGTCGACTCCGGGAACCAGATTGGGGTTGAGCCCATGGATCCCCTCGATCACCAGGATGGTATTGTCCTTGAGGCTGATCGGTTTGCCTTCGAAGTACCGTCTACCGTTGTTCTTGAAATCGAAACGGGGAAGATCCACATCCTCTCCAGCATAGAGCAACTTGAGATTCTCACGGAACAGGTCCAGATCCAAAGCTTCCAAGATCTCCAGGTCCGGCTTTCCGTCCTCATCCAATGGTGCTTCGGTCTTGGGCCGGTAGTAGTTGTCCAATGATATCTGGATGGGATTGAAACCCAACAAACGCAATTGTATCGCCAAGCGGATGGAAAAGGTCGTCTTCCCCGAGGATGATGGACCGGCGATGAACACTACCTTGACAGTCCCCTTTTCGCTTACCATATCTGCTATCTTGGCAATCTTCCTATGTTGCAGATCTTCGTTCATCCGGATAAATGTGAAGATTTCCTGCGAACCGCAAATCCTGTTCATGGCACCCAGACAATCCACCTTGAGGATATTTCCCCACAACTTGTATTCACGGAATATGGAAAAGAGCAACGGATTGTCCTTGAACTGGGCCAGATGCAAGAAATCGGCCGACAATGGGTACCTGAGCAACATTCCCCGTTCGCCGTATGGGCGCAATTCCCAAATATCAAGCAAACGGGTAGTGGGAAGCAGCGGTTCGTAGGAAATATCCAGGAATTCTCCGCACTTGTACAATTCGAGTGTGGGATCGTTGCGGTACGACAGCAACTGTTCTGTTGCGAAATAGCCCTTCTGATGGAAATGCTCCATCGCCGTTGAATAGGAGACTGTCTCCTGTTGTATCGGAATGTCCGCGGAGACCAGGGATTGCAGCTTCGCGGCCAGTGCATGGACATCCTCCTTTTCAAGGGAGAACATTCCGTCGAAATTGAAATAGAATCCATCACCCAGGGCATGGGCAATGACCAGTCTCCGTTCGGGAAACAACCGTTCGCTCGCATAGGCAAGCAGATAGCTCAGCGTATGCCGGTACATCCGTTTGCCGATATCGGAGAACATGCGTACCGTTTCGATCGTGGCATCCACAGAGATACGGGCACCGAACGACATGATCTCATTGTTCATGCGCAAGGCGATCACGGGATTGTCTTCGTATCGCAAGGGTTCCTTGTTCAGTGCGAGATGCTTGGTGATGATGTTCTCGACACGCATACCTGCGGGGATACGGATTGATCTGGTTCCGAGCTGCAATGTAACAAAACGTTCCATAGCGATTACCTCTTTTGATCGTGGGTGTGTGAAAACTGTCCATCGTTATGATCGAGCGGATACCCCCAGTAGGCAGCCTCCAGTACCCGGATAAGGTCCTGTATTGTCGGTTGTTGTCTGCTGGTCAAAAGATCGAGGGAGTCGTATGCGATTGTCGCGACCGCTTCCATCTGTTGTGGAAGCAACACCCGCTCTTGTCCCTTCTGGTCCATAACATCGTAGAAGCGCGAGGGAATTGCCGGAGACACCGAGGATGTGAGACCGGTAAAGAATTCGGACACCCAATGTATGAACAACAGCGCATCTTCCTCCAACTCCACCGGATCATCGGCGAACAAGTTGTTGGAGAATACCATGAGCGAGTTCAAACGTGCCAGCATCGGTTCTGTGCCTGCCAAGTTGTATCTCAATGCGTGTGGCAACAATATCCTCATCCCCAAACCGTACGATATATCGGTGGTCTGGGAGAGCACGATGGATAACGTATGTGCGATGGATCCTCCCGTATGGGAAATCGCACTACCTGCAAGCTGGGAAGCGATCGCTATGTGCAGCCTCGCCTCGAGGTCATGGGGGGTGTGTACCACCCGGAAGGAATTTGCGACAACCAACTTCAACGCCTGCATGGCGAAGGCCTCGGTGGTGGGTACGGATAGGATGCTGGTCATGGATTCTATGGCACGCCCAAGGATAGCGGCGACCCCATAAGCCGTTTGCGTACCCGATACGGATTTCGACATCTTGGGATCCAGGAGGGCGATTTCGGCAAAAAGGCCCGTGTCGTCGATGCGTAGGGGGGGACCCGTAATCGAATTGCGCACATAGGCGAGTTTCGTGCCTCCACTACCCGAGCCCAAGGTGGTTGGAATTACGATCAAAGGAACGTGCTTCGTACTCGTTGTTCCTCCCAATCCTTCGAGTTCCATCGGGTTCCGGGATGAATCGGATAGCATCAACTTGGCCGTCTTTGCGATATCCATGACCGAACCACCCCCGACCGCGACAATCGCATCGTGATGTCCTGTACTATAGATTTCCACCAGTTTGGAGGCAGTGTTCGAGGAGATTTCCTTCGCACTAAGGATCACAGGGTCTTGCGCGACTCCAAGCAGTTCGACAATTCCCGTACCCGATGCCTTACGGCTTATGATGAACAGCGGATGCGTGGACCCCAGCGATGCAAGGAGATCGGGCAATTGTTTGATGGAACCTTCCCCAGCAATTGTTTTCACGGGAAGATGCAACGAATAATCCTCGAACCGTTTCACAGGGCACCTCCCTGCGCCGGAAAGAGCGAAAGCAATGGCTCAAGCTCCCGTATATGCCGTGGATTCATCAACAGGGCGTGGGTGTCTCCACAAAGTTGTTGAATCACCCGATCGGTTCCTTTCGGCTCAGACAAGGTTACCCACGCGTTTGCGAATTCCACCGGATCCATTCCCAGCAATACCTTGGCGATTTCCTTGTAGAGCATGGGCTCGGTATTTCCGATGTACCGCATCACAAAGGGAAGCAACGCAGCTGCCGTCTGATGGCGGTCTGCCAGATCAGGAATCGCCAAGGTCTCGGCAAAGGAGACTATCGTGGAAATTCCCCGGTTATCCGCACAAACGCCCGCGGCATGCAAGACCGCCGATGCTGAAAGTGTACAATCGATCCACGAGGAACTTTCCTTCGAAGCGGAGAGGATGAATTCCAATGTCTGGTGCGCGTGTTTGAAAGCTGATTCGGCAAACCCCATGAGCATCGGATCGGGTGTGCCGAGAATCGAGGTACAGACGTGCAGAAGCGATGTGCACATGGTGCGTGCCACTTCTTTGCGTGTTGCCAGACGGGTCAATCGACCATCGAAGACAGCATGTACCGCAACCGTGTCTTCCGATTCGACCGTAGTGGTATCCGTGTGGAACCCACCTTGGCATTCACTACCGTCCAAGGTTCCGAAGGGGACCACAATCAGGGAGATCGGGTGTATTCCTTTCGTCTTGAGCAGCACGTGCTTCGCATATCCGATGCAAGAAGCGTTTCCACATGCGACCATACAGTCGAAATTTCCAGCCGCTACTGTTTGCGTTGTCGATAGGAGCTCTTCTTCACTCCATTCATCATCCACCTGGATGGAATGGTACGCGGTCTTTCCATACAACTGGGTAAGGATCTTTTTCACCACACCCTGATGAGATCCCTTGGGGATCAGCCACAAGGGATATTTCAATGCATGTGACTCCATGATCTTGAATGTATGGTCCAAGACCTCTGTTCCTACAGACAGTTGTGTCTGTACATGGAATTTGAAGCCAGTATCAAGTGGTTGTCTCAACGTCATGTCGTAGCGTCCTTTTGGAATAGGAGATACCAAAGATAACGTACCTTGATCGGAAGGGCTCCGCCGGTACCCTGCAAATTTGGGGATAGGGAATAGCGGATCAACCGGTTCATTGCCATAATATGAGCAGATTGTCCCGAGACGGCGATTTCTCCACGGGCAAGCGCGGGGCGAGCATGTTCCTTGCCCCTGAGTATACGCTGCGCTTGTCTACCCGATGAGAAGCGATACTGTACCGACTGGTAGGAATCGGGAAGCGTCTGCACAGGGCGGATGTATTGGCCTGCTTTCTTGAAGTGGAACTGAATCGTGGCGTCCGACACCGGCACATAGCAACTGATGACGAGTCCCTCGGGAAGCGAATCCATCTGCTGCCTGACCATAGGCGAGACTTGGGCATATGCTCCGATTTTTCGACAGAGATAGGAAAGTTTCCAATCATAGTTGCCATTACCCATGTTTCAGCTCCTAGGGGACATTCTACCGGGAGTGGCCCCATTCTGCAAGGCTGATGAAAGTTGTTCTATGATTGACATATGGCGGTAGGCTAGGTAGATTGGGTGATACAGAGGTTGTAGATGAAAAAAGTGGGGGGTGGTAGACAGTATCTCTTGATCGACCTTGCTTCCGAACAATGGGAAGTGCGCTTGATTCCCAGCGCCGACTATGATAGATATCCCGGGGGGGAGGCTCTTGGTCTGCATTTGTGGTCCATGCATTCACCCGCCTCTTCCAATTCCCCGGGGGCCGAGACTCCACTTTGTTTTGCCTGCGGGGCGTTGACCGGGTCGACGATGATGTGCTCCAGCAGCCTTTCGGTCGTCGGACAATCGCCCGCGACCAATCTGGTAGAGGCCGATACCACTATTGTTGGTGTTGCCGGAGCCATGGCATCGTGTGGCTGGCGGGCAATTGTCCTGACCGGAATCGCCAGACGTCCAATGGTATTGCATATCAGTTCGGATTCGGTCGAATTCATCCATTCGGAGCGGTTGATTGGAAAATCCGCAACCGAAACCATTCAAGCCTTACAAACAGGGGAAGCTGTTTCCACTATGGCCATAGGACCAGCCGGTGAGAACGCAGTGACCTATGCGTGTATTGTCAACGATGACCTGCCGATTGATCGGCATGGATTCGGAGCTGTTCTCGGCGAGAAGCATATCAAGGCATTGACAGTCGATAGCGGTACCATGGAAGTTGTTCCCGCAGATTCCGAGCGTTTTGCGGCAACGATAGCCGAAATATCTTCGATACTTGCCAAAAGTCCCTTCGTTGAGGAATTCAAACAGAAGGGACCATTGGGTTTGATCGGCAAGGCGATGGTCAAGGGATTCGCGGCAATCGACAATAATGCGAAACGGACCGATCCCCGATTGTTCCATCTCAGCGGGGAAGAATGCGCGAGAAGATTCTCCCTCGATGCAACCACCTGTGTCGATTGTCCCCTCTCATGCCAACGCAAAGTCATGCGCCCCGGTGGCGAGGATATGGTCCTGCCCGATACAATGGGCATGATGGCACTCGGTTCGAATTTGGGAAATTATGATCCCACGGTGGTCATGCAGTGGTGGCAACAGTGCGTCGATCTTGGATTGCATCCGGTTTCAACCGGAATGCTGCTCGGATGGGCCATGGCTGCCCATGAAAAATCCCTGCTGCAGACGACACCGCTGATACGATTTGGTGAAACGGAGGGAGTATCCGAAACAATCGATTCGATCGCAAGGGGTACGGCCTCCGGCCAACAGTTTGCACAAGGTCCCCAGGGTTTAGCCCAAGGCTCATGGGATGATGCGCTCTCCTCTGCGATAGATTCTCAGGTTCTTGGACGTGAAATGCTTCCTATCGACCCTCGTGGAGCCTGGGGGCAGGCGCTCTTGATTGGCCTTGGTGAGGATTTTCCCCTCGTTCCGGAAGTGGTGCTCGACTGGTTGCCAAGCGAATCCACACTAGCCAAGGCGGAGTGGGTGGTAATCCAAGAGAACTTGCTGGCAGTAATACGTTCGGTGGGGATATGCCCTTATCTGATGGTTCCCTTGGTATTCGAGGCCGGAACGAAGCGATTCCACAAGATGGTGTTGCGCCTACTGGCCCGCTTCCCCTCGATTTCACGGTCGTTGGTCAAACTCGATCCGATAGCCGATTTGCTTAGTAGTTTTTCGGGTGTCGAGACGGCTTCCACACATTTGATGGATGTCGGGCGACGGGCGGTATTCCTCAAACAGTTGGTAAACGATTCCCCCCAATCGTATCCTGCGGAAATCCCAGAACGGTTTTCATCGGATCCCGAGAGCAACCATAAGAGAGAGACGATAGTCCCCTATCGGGCGCTTGTGCAACGGTACCGCTTTCTGCGGGCTTTGGATTTGGCAAAAATCGAGGAGAGTTGAGCATGTGGCCGTACATGACGCGATCCGGTCCGAATCGTAGATTCTTGCCGTTCGTCATGTTACTTTGCGTTGTCCTGCCGCTGTTCGCTTCCCACCAGATCACCAGCTTTTCCTCAATGATGTTCAATGACAGCATAACACTTGGTCTTTCCGAGAACTCGGACGATTTGCGTTCCTATGGCATGGAGTTGGCTTTTCATCATGAATCGAATTGGTTGGGAGAGCTGTCTGTCAGCGGGTTGACCCAACGCAATGCGTTTGACGATACCAGTGGCAGATACGATGAGGTGTTCTTGCAGGCGGGACGGTTGTTTCATTTCCCTGTGGGCAAGGGTGAGCCGGAGATGGCAGTACGGGTCGTTCCCTTTGCCGGACTGGTCTTCGCCGGGAATATGGGGTTCGATTTTGTCCAGAATCTTGTGCATGTGTCGTTGGATATCGAGGAGGTGGATTTACCGTACGAGTATGATGGCGTACGCGTATATCCACGTTTCGGGGTTGTCCAAACCTTCGAATACCGGGAGCCGGCTCCGTGGTTTTCCATCACCGACCTGGTATTCTTCGCAGAGGTCGAGGCTTTCTATTCACCTGGGTACGCGGCTCGGATTTTCTCGAGTGTCGCTGTCGGCCAATATACTACATCGATCAGCGAGTTGTCTGTGGGTTTGGGGTATGCTTGGGAGACGGTGTTCGACAGCTGGCGTTCCCATGAACTGGTCGGTGCGAACGAGACGGGGGTGGTTGGATTCCTGAAGGGACATTTCGGGTTGTTGTCGCTTTCCTACAAATGGTATCTGGACAGCCTGCAAGGATATGGTGGGTTGGGTTTCGATGTTGCATTCGATCAGGGGAAGGTTTGGAAGCACAACGATTTGTTGTTGTCGCTGGGGATGATGTTGCCCTACCGGGTTTCAACGATGTCGTTGCGCTACACGGTGGCCGGCGATTTCGGTGTGTTTATTGCCAATACGTTCAAGATGGTTCCACTGGAGGATGAAGATCGGGTGCGTGAGAATGTGTCCTCCTGGCATGTGGGTGGCGAGTACGAGTTCTCGCAGCTGGATGTCGGGTGGATGCGTCCTTTCGCTTCTCTGGGTGCGGGAGTACGGAGATTCCTTGTCATGGGCGATGCCGATGAGGATGCGGCTGATAGCAATGGTCGCGTGCGGTTGTCGCAGAATGTGCGGTTTTCGATGGATGCTGCCGTGGGTTTGAGGTTCTTTACCGATGGACAATTGCAGTTCAACGGGGTCGCGTATGGTTTGGAGGTTTCTGGAGGGTTGTTCTTCACGGATTCACATGATTTTGGAAGTGAGTTTGACTTGGAGTTGACCCAGAGGTGGATGCCGTATGTGCGCATCGGCGTAACTGTAGGCGGGGCAATCTAGGTAGTGGTGACAAGAATGGAGTTGGTAGACTTATATTGTCAGTGCTTCCAATACCCTCCGAGACACCAGAGCCTTTACAAGTATTTCACGGTCGGTTACGACTGCATAACTGGGAGGCCTGCTGTCGCGGGGTGAGCTTGCTGATCCGGGATTCATCACAATCGGTCCGGTAGAAGTTTGCGC
This sequence comes from Spirochaetae bacterium HGW-Spirochaetae-4, assembly GCA_002839335.1. Lineage (GTDB taxonomy): Bacteria > Spirochaetota > Spirochaetia > Sphaerochaetales > Sphaerochaetaceae > UBA8525. The sequence continues at coordinate 27,182 of PGXU01000003.1, read as the reverse complement.
CACAAATGCGATATGTGTATGTCCACTGATAAAAATATCTTTTTCTGATAATGGTGTTGGAGCAGCGTACCAGCTGGGAATCGCGTCGCCATGGGTCACAAACACGATTCGGTCCCCAAGATTGAGAACCGTGTATTTTGGTGGAATGGAAAATCCTGCTTCGGAGAATGTCCAAACGGAATCGCAGTTTCCGCGTACCATGGAGAATGGAATCGCAAGGCCTTGAAGTAGATTCCGATGCTGTCCCAGCCGATCCAGACCGAGATCTCCTGCACAAATGATATGGTCGCACGATTCTTCGGAGGCCCTTGATAGGAGCATCTTCAAGGCATCACCATTTCCGTGAAGATCTGAGAACACAAAAATTCGATCCATGGAAAGAATGTACGCAAGAATGGCGATTCGAACAAGTTCTCCAATTGTTAAAAATGAAGATATGCCGGTTTGCGATTCCCGTTGAAAGGAATCTTATCGCGTACTTGTAGTGGAGTGACGATGCGGCAGAACCAGCAGTCATCCCATTGAGGGGAAAGTGCGGTCTGGGAGTGGAAAGCCCTTCGATTGAAAAACGCACGTTTGATCCGTTCGGAATCGGTATGGGGCAATCCAGCTGCCTCGGCATGGTTTTTATCTGGTTTCCGCACCCGATATGGTTTGAAGAAATTGTGGTAGGCGAGATAGCACACGAACCTTTGGAAATTTCGGTTCGCTTCACGGGGGAAGCTGGTAGTCTCACGTTGCCAGTCGGCGAGGTCGTTGCGCAGGCGGGCATCTATGTAATTTACCGGAAATAGCGGATTCTTCATGTCCCGCCAACATCTGGAGGAGGTGATGGAATGGACAAACCGGCTGGAAGCCATCATCATTGCGATTTTCTCGTTTTTCCACAATTGTTGTGCATAGAGTTTCTTGTCGTCACTGTTGCAGACTATGGACTGCTTGTCTTGGGAACGATTTTCTACGACCTGGACAATATGGTCGACCAATTCTCGGATCGAGTTTGTGAACGCTCCCCGTTTCCACAATCCGATTGTATCGAAATATGCACGACGTCGTTTTTGATAGGTATTCATTTTCCCGGCTCTTCTGAAAATCACCTGGGTAACCATGCCGACGTATTGGGAATATTGTCCGACTGCGATTGTATAATTGTTTGGCTGGTATTGGCTTCCCGTGAAGTTTTGCATTCCGTCGATTGCAATATCTTCGAGTGTGTGGATGCTCCTGTTCGATTCGGTTATCGCAGCCATCGATTGTCGGGATAGGATTTGAAGTTTGTGCGCAATGGTCCGGGTTGTACATCCGAAGTGTTCGGCGAGTGCCCGTTGGCTGAATCCATTGCAGTAGTGGAACAACAGGTCCTTGAGGTCTATGTCGATCCGTTTCGCATAATAATCGAGATGGAAAATTCTTTCGGTGAACGATTTTCCACAAGTTTTACACAAGTACCGTTGCACATGTCCGTGTGTTCGGGAAAAATAAAATCCTCTTAGGATCCACCAATTTAGATGCTTATTGGGATTTTCGGTATGTTCAGGACAATCCGGGGCAGGACAGAACGGGGGAGTGAAGTTGCTTTTCATATGATGTACCTCTTGAAATCCTCTTCTGTATCCAATAACCTCGATATAGTTGGTTTTGCTTCGAAGATAGACTCCAGCCTCGTCATCACTACGGAGGACACCCATGGAAATTCTTACCATGACCTGCTCGGACAACAAACAAATCTACTACCGCTCTTGGCTCCCCGAAAACGGAAACATCCATTCAATCCTGCAAATTCTCCATGGCATGGCGGAGCACAGCGCCCGTTACGATCGCTTCGCCACCTACCTCAACACCCTTGGAATCGCCGTATACGCACAGGACCACCGTGGCCACGGCCTCACGGCATCAGACGACGACCTCGGTTGGTTCGCCGAGAAGAACGGCTGGAATCGCGTCTGCCAGGATGCAACCGAACTTGGCCAAACCATCACCCGAAACCACCCCGGCAAAGACCTCTTCCTCCTTGGCCACAGCATGGGTTCCTTCCTAGTGCCGAACATCATCCAACAGAACCCCGGACTCTACGTCGGAGCCATCCTCAGCGGCACTGGAGCTAGCAAAGGCGCAGTCGGAGCCATCGGCAAACTAGTCGCCAAGATCCGCGCACGCAGAGACGGCGGACGCAGACCCGATGAACTAATGGACAACCTGAGCTTCGGCTCCTTCGGAAAAGCCTTCCAACCCCAGAATACGACCTTCGACTGGCTGAGCCGCGATGAACAGGAAGTACAAGCCTACATCGCCGATCCTCTGTGCGGATTCGTCTGCACCTCGAGGTTCTTCGTCGACCTGCTCGACGGCATCGCACTGGCCACCAGCAAGCGAACCATCAAACGAATCCCCAAGGACATCCCCATCTACTTCATAAGCGGAGCGAACGACCCCGTCGGCGACTTCGGAAAAGGCGTGCAAAAAGTCTACAACCAGTACAAGAAAGCCGGAATCGAAGACATCACCTTGAACCTGGTGAAAGGCGCCCGCCACGAACTGCTCAATGAAACCAATCGGGAAGAAATCCACAGGATGATCGGCTCATGGCTGGAACACCACAAGACCCGTAAAAACAGGTAGCACAGTTGCTTCCCCAGCCGGATACTGATAGGATTGCATCAAGGAAATTGGGAACGCATGAAGGGAAAAACGGTGGGACATACTGCAAAAAGAATCGGCTCGCATAGGAAGGCCCCGCTGATCAAACGGCTGACCACCTTTGTGGAAGTCTGGTACGGCAAATTCTCAAAGGACCGCATCACCATACTTGCCTCGGGAATCGTCTACACCACACTCATCTCCATCGTCCCGTTCATCTCCTTCCTCGTCGCCTTCCTCTCGCTGTTCGACGTGCTGCAGCCCTTCTACACCATGCTGGCTGAAATCTTCACCTCCATTTTCGGTGAAGTCGCGGGTGGCCAGCTGGCTCGGATGATCGAAGGCTACAGCAGCAACGCCAGCGGACTCGGCGCCATCGGACTCGTATCGTTCATCATCACATCGATCCTGCTCATCCATAAAGTCTGGGACGTCGTCAACCAACTCTACCGCTCCGCCTCCTCCAACATGAACGTCGTGAAACGATCGGTCGGATTCCTCTCGGTGCTCCTGATCGGAGCGATCCTGCTGGGAGCCTACATCAGTGTGAAATCGCTGTTGAGCACGTGGACGGCTAAAGCGCTGGGATGGGACATCTTCGACAACACCTTCATGGTCGTGTTGAAGCTGGTCGGCCCGTGGATAATCGGCTGGCTCTTCCTGTTCCTCATGATCATGGTCGCACCGAACGCGAAGGTGAACACGGCGAGCGCGGCATTGGGAGCCCTGGTCGGAACCGTCGGCATGTATGGCGTGAACGCCTTGTTCTCCTCCCTGATATCCAAGATCCTCAGCTATTCGGTCATCTACGGATCATTCGCCGCCGTATTCCTGTTCCTGTTGTGGGTCTACATGATATGGGTGGTGATCCTTGGCGCAGTCGAAGTCAGTTATGTGCACCAGTACCAACCCGAAAAGGGAACGCTGGTGAAACCGGTATCCCCGGCCGAACAATTGGCCAATGGCGTGAACGTCATGATGGTCATCGGGCAGAAGTACCGCAACGGGGGCGGGGAGACGAAAATCCGCGACATAACCGACCGCCTGCTCATGAACGAGCGGCAGCTGTTCGCCGTCCTCGACCTGCTGGTGGAGAAGAACTTCATCATAGCCACCAATCCCACGCGGACAGCATACGTCCCCGCACGACCGTTGGAGGACCTGAAGGTCGTGCAACTGGTCGGCGCATTGTATGGGGAAGTCTACCTGGAACAGAATCTCGATACGATCGGGGACTCGATCGCCTCGCAAATAAACTCCAAGGGAATCAAGACCTTGGGAGCCCTGAGCGTCTCCAATCTGGTCGAACGGGTTTGACCCGTGCCTCGGCAAGCTGACCTGGAGTTCGTGGGACTATCGGGAACGCATCACCCCAAAGCCACATCCAGGATCATCATCGCGGTGAAGCCGAAAATCGTACCGAACGTGGCAAGGTGGGTCCCCAAGTGGTCGCTTCCCTGCTGCGATTCGGGAATAAGCTCCTCAACCACGACATAGATCATCGCTCCGGCGGCAAAGGCAAGCGCATACGGGAGAATGGGTTGCATGGTGGCAACCAGGACCGCTCCAAGGACTCCCGCGATCGGCTCGACTATACCGGAAGCCTGCCCATACATGAAACTCTTCGTGCGGGACAAACCCTCGCGGCGCAGGGGAATCGAGACGGCAGCCCCTTCGGGAAAATTCTGGATACCGATACCGATAGCCACCGCAAGGGCCGCGGCTATCGTCACCTCACCTTGTCCGGAAGCCACCGCGCCAAAAGCGACGCCGACCGCAAGTCCCTCGGGGAAGTTGTGCAAGGTTATGGAGAGAACCAGGAGGATACTCCTGCGCAGGTGTGTCGGCAACCCTTCGGGCCTATCGCCTGCATGGGAGTCCAGGTGGATATGGGGGAGCAGTTGGTCGGCCAGCCACAGGAATCCCGCACCCCCGAGGAAACCAAGGGTGGCGACCAGCCATGCGGGAATCGGGGAGATGCTCTCCGCCAAATCGATCGCAGGGGCGAGCAGGGACCAGAAGCTCGCCGCTATCATGACGCCGCTGGCGAATCCGAGCATCATGTTCAATATGTGTTGCTTGATCTCCTTGAAGAAGAAGACGAGGGCGGCACCGAGTGCGGTAAGGGCCCAGGTCCCCAAGGTCGCAAGAAAAGCCATCAGTATCGGTTGTTCCAATAATGCGTCCATAGCGTATGCTCCTTGTCCGGATGATCCTCCTTGCATCATATGCAGGTGCTGTCCCGAGGTCAAGGTTCGCACCGTGTATTTCTTTCTGAGTAAAGGGAACATGACAAGACTTGTCGTTCATCGGATTGTGGACGAGCGTGCACGGTCGAAAAGTTGCTTGGGAATTGCGGCGTGTGATGGTATAGTTTGCATGCGATGGTGTCTGAAACTGGCTGACATATGGAGGTTGCCTATGCGTGATGCGAATGCCGAGCGAGAGACCTATCAGATGATAGATTCGTTGCGGTGGCCTGCGATGCCCGATCCGAAGGCCCGTGAGACCAAATCCCAGGCGGTCTGGATATGGCCGAGGGCCCGGATTCGTGCTGTGGAGCAAGTGGATCCTGCCAATGCGCATGGGGATGGGTATCTGCTGTTTCCCTTCGTGCTTTCCGTGTTCGATCGCCAGGACCGGCATATCCTGACTGTGGCGTTGGAACAGACCGATTACCGCGTGCTCGCACAATTGACGGGGGAACGGTGGCGCGATCTGTCGGGAGATCCGAAGGTGTACCGCTCACCGCTGATCGTGGCTGTGTACGATGCGAACGGGCATGAGGACTTCGGTCCATACGAGGGCCCGCTGGAGCGGGACACGGTGTTCCCCATCCTCACCGAATATGTCGCCGATCGTCTGGAATTGTGGGAAGAGGCGATACGGAGACCTGTTGACACGGGAGGCCCCACCGCGTAGGGTTTTCGCAAGGTAGGTATAAACACATGGTACGCGGGGAAACCAATTCGACGAAAACGATTCTGACTGTATTGTCCGCTCTGATAATAATTGGAGCTCTGATAGCCTCGATTGGTGGTTTGCTGGATATGAAGTCGACCACAATAGCTCAGAAGACCTTCGTCTCCATCTATGGGGAGTCGGTTGGTCTTGATGGGAACGGTCTCTATGCACGGGATTCCATCTCCGTCGCGGCACAGGCGAGGGGACAGGATTGGGTGACATTGCTGGTCGGCATTCCCCTATTGAAGGTGGGAACCTACCTGATGCGCAAGGGCAGTTTGCGGGGCAAGATGCTGCAGACGGGCGTGCTCGGATATTTTCTCTATACGTATGCCTCCTATTCCTACCTGTCCATGTACAACCCGTTGTTTCTCGTCTATGTGGCGTTGTTCGGACTGTCCCTGTACGCCTTCATCGTAGCCTTCAGGAGCTTCGGACCGACCGAGGTGGCCGATTCCCTGAAGCCCCGTTTTCCCCGCCGATTGCTCGGTGGGTATCTGATCGGCATGGGGGTGTTGCTGCTGCTCATGTGGATTGCCCGGATTGTTCCCGCATTGGTCTCCGGCACACCGCCGGTCGGACTGGAACATTATGCGACGTTGGTCATACAGGCAAGCGATCTCGCGGTCGTGGTGCCGGCCGCCATACTCACAGGGGTGCTGATACTGCGTGGCAGTGCCATGGGTGCGACACTGAGCGCGGTCTTGTTCATGAAACTGTTGACCATGGCATTGGCTCTGTTTTCCATGATGCTGGTCATGCATGCTTCCGGCGTAGCTCTCGCAGCGGCCGAGGTGGTGATCTTCACGGTATTACTCGGATTGGGACTCGTGGCCTCGGTGGTCATGTTCCTGTCCGTTTCTTCCCAGGCTTGAGCAGGCGGGACAGACTCCGGTCAGATACAGCGTATGTCCGGTCACGCGGATTCCCAGTTCCTCCTGGTAGGCATCCACCAGCGTTCCTATACGGCAATCCCCCAAGTCGATGAATTGGTGGCAGTGTTCGCAATGGAACCAATGGTGGTGGGCATACGAGGCTTCGCCCGGGGCCAATAGGGTGAAGTACCGTTCGGTTCCATGTTCGGTGCAATGCAGGACGAACGAGTCTGCCAGACCCTTGTCCTCGAGGTAATGGAGGGTCCGGTAAATGGTCACCGGATCGCAGCAGTGCGAGACCAGCGACGAGATCTCGCTTGCGCTCAGGGGGCGTTCGGCCGTCCCCAGCACTTCAAGGACCGCTTTGCGGGCTTTGGTCATGCGTTGGCCTCCCCTGGGGATTGCCCGAGCGGTTGCGTGGATTTCTTGCGCCTGGTCTTGAGCAATCGGAAGAATGAGAAGCTGAGGAACACCGCTCCGGCGAGGACCACCACCATGGCGCCGACGGGGAGGTCGAAGGTCCACCCGGCTACCAGGCCGCCAACCGAGAACAGCGACGAGTACAACCAGGCGAGCACCATCATCCCTATCATATTCTTGGCCGAGAATCCGGCGGTCCCCGCGGGTAGGGTGAGCATTGCGATCACCATGACGATTCCCACGAAGGTCTGCAGCAGGACCACTGCTATCGCAGTCACGATCAGGAGGATAAGGAATACGGCATTGGTGGACAGGCCCTTGACCTGGGCGAACTCGTTGTCGAACGAGGTGGCTTCCAGTTGTGGATAGAAGCGCCAAACGAGGATGAGGACCACCACATCTAGGATTCCCAGGAGGGTGAGGTCCCTGGTCGATATGAGCAGGATATTGCCGAACAGGTAGCTCGACGGATCGGTATAGCCCGGGGTCTTCGCCATGAAGAGCACACCGATACTCATTCCGATGGCCCAGATGGCATTGATGACGGTGTCCTCGCGTTGTTTGGCCTTCATGGAGACGATGCCGATAATCAGTGCGGCCAGGACGGCGAACACGATGGCTCCGGCAATCGGTGGCAAGTTGGGCAGGACCTTTGTGGCCGACAGGTACAGTGCCATGCCGATGCCACCCAATACCGCGTGGCTGATGGCTCCTGCGAGTCCGGCGATACGTTTGACGGTCACCACGGTCCCGAGGATCCCGAAGAGGACCGACGACAACAGTCCGGCAACCAGTGCGTTGCGGACGAAGGGCATGGATGGATTGAACAGCGCTTCGAAAAAGGCAATCATTCGGCACCTCCCGGTGGGCAGCAGCAGTCGTCGTCGAGGGAGCTGTCGTGCAGTACTTTCAGCGCATCGCCACCGAACAGTTGTGCAGGAGCGTCCTTGGTGGGTTCGATCCTGTGCTGCACGATCGTGCGGCCGATTTTCGATGGTCCCACATCACCTACGCACAGCACCCGGTCGGTAAGCGACGAGACGAAGCCGGTATCGTGGGTAACGATCAATACGGTGGTCTTTCCCTTCAGGGCACCGAGTGCGGCGAACAAGCGCCGCTCGCTGTCGGCATCCATATTTGAGGTCGGTTCATCCAAAACGAGCATGTCCGGGGCTGCGCTGAGAGCACGGGCCACGAGGACCCGGCGCCGTTGTCCGCCGGAGAGGGCATGGTAGGGTCGTTTCGCGAGATCCGACAGCTCCATGGTCTGGAGGGCCTTCCGCACGGCATCGTAATCCTTGCTGCCATACGAGCGCATGAAGGGGCGGATGCGTCCCATACGGACCACTTCCTCCACCGAGATGGGAAAGGTCGGATCGTAGTCGGCATGCTGCGGGACATAGCCTATGCGGTCCCGGCCGATGCGGGGAGAAGAGCCGAACAAGGTGATGCTTCCCCCATTCGGTTGTGCCAGTCCAAGTACGAGTTTCAGCACCGTGGTCTTGCCGGCTCCGTTCGGTCCGACCAGGGCGACGAATTCACCCTCGTGGATGTGAAACGATGCAGCCTCCAATACGGGAACCTGCCCATAGGAGAATTGGACGTGGTCGAATTGCAGTACAAAGGGTTTGTCGGGGTGGTGGGAAGTGTATCCGGTTGGCATCAGTCGTCTCCTTGGCCACTTTCAAGCAATGCTTGGCGCAACGTGTCTCCGATCAGGCGGATGTTGGCTATCCAATCATATGCGAGGGGGTCGAGCGGCAATACTTGGGCTCCCACCGCCTGCGCAACGCTTTTGGCGGCACTGACAGGAAACTGGGCCTGTACGAAGAGGGCCGGGACCTTGTCCTTGCGGGCTTCCTCGATCAGCAGGGAGAGGGCCTTGGCCGTAGGTTCCTTGCCGCCGGTCTCCACCGCTTCCTGCGCGATCCCCAGGTCATCCAACAAATAGCCGAACGAGGGATGGTAGACGAACACCGTTGTTCCCCTGAGAGCCGCAAGCTCTTGTGTCAGGTTGGAGAACAGCGTGTCGACCTCTTCAAGAAATACTGCGAGGTTCGCTGCGAAGGTGTCGGCATGAACCGGATCCAGCTCCGAGAGGGTTCTGGCCGTGTGGGTCGCCAAGATGTTCATGGGCTCCCTTCCCAGCCAGGTGTGGCGATCCAGTTCGCCCTGGTATAGTTGCTCCTGCGCATCGACATGGTCAGCGTCGTCTTCTCCCTCTTCATGTCCATGGTCCTCGAGATACCGGAAGGTGACGCCTTCGGTTCCATCGACCACCGTCAATTCGGGGTACATCGAGGTCACTTTCGGCTGCAACGACAACTCGAAGTCGGTGTTGGAGAGTATCCAGACATCGGCTTGGGAAAGGGCGGACATCTGTCGGGGTGTCGGTTCGTAGGAATGGGGACTCTGGCCGGGTCCCACCAGGACGACAGTCTCCACCAGGTCGCCTGCGATCCGGTCGACCACATACTGTTGCGGCAGGATACTCACGGCGACCATCGGTTTCGTAGTGTCTGTCGTCTTGGCTTCGTTGTTGCCGGATGCGGACAGTGGTGCCAGGGATATGGTGAAAACCATCAGGATGATGGCGATTGGGTTTCTCATGGTGTCTCCTTGATATGAATATAGGTATTCGGAATCGAAAATGCAAGTGATTTGCAAAAAATTTGACTTGGCGAACAAGCTCGTATGGGGCCATTATAGGGTATGTGCAAAGAAGGATTCGAGTTCGTCTCGTTCAATAGTCCTGCAGCCGACGTGTTGCAGGAAATCGAAGCTCTCGTGGAGTCGGTCGAGGATGGAACCGGTATCGTTTCCGCGATTTCGTTCGACCATGTGCTCAACCATGACAAGGAAATGGACTGCTATTTCCTCGCCTATACCGGTAAGCTTCTTGTCGGTGCGGCAACGGTATTCGCACCCAAGGCCGATGAGGGGGAGATTGCCCTGTGTGTGCATGCCGACCATCGCAGATGCGGAATCGGTTCGGCATTGCTTGCCAACGCTATCGAGGTTTTGGACAGGTATCGGGTGGCATCCCGGATTTTGATATGTGATGCCAAATCGATTTCCGGAGCATCGTTCGTCCGTACCCGTGCGACCACAGAACTGTTCAGCGAGTACACCATGGGACTGTCCCGTGGTTTGCCTGCGTATGTGGAGGGCGATGTGGCGGTCAGGGTGGCCACAGATACGGATGTGCCACGCATGGCCGAGATTTGTGCCGCGGCGTACGGCGATCCGCTCGCCGAGTCCAGGCAGTTCATCGAGACAAGCATGATCGCCGTGCAGCGCGAGGGGTATGTGGGCAGTGTCGGCACCGATCTTGTGGCCGTGTGCTTCATCAGTACATCCGCAGGTGCCCGCTCGGTGAATACGGTTGCGGTGGACCCCCGGTTCCAAGGCCGTGGATATGGGCGTGAATTCCTGACGAAAATCCTGCATGCACAACCCCGCGACGATCTGAAGGTGGTGTTGGATGTCAACAGCACCAATGCCAACGCATTCAGGTTGTACCTGCGGTTGGGATTCGAGATACAATCGGACATTCGCTATTACAGGGTATGAAGGTACGTTTCCACTTGCCGCTGTGCGGCATCGTCCGTATAGTTGGACAGTCGGATAAGGAAGTTCCATGCGGTTGTTTTCAAGGAAATGGGTACGGTTCGTATACGGTGTCATAGGCCTCTTCGCAGCGCTTTCTCCCTTGGTGGCGGAAAGTTCATCTGGCCTCGCGTATGAGGAGGCGGCACCGCAAGTCAGGTATTGGAGACCGGAGGCGGCCGGCGACTCGTTGTGGGCGGTCGCCGCACAACCGGTTGCGGTTTCGAATCCTCCCAAACGGAAGGACCCCAAGATCGTGCCGGTGTTGTACCACAATATCGTGTTCGGCAGGACCGGAAATATCTACAATCGGGATCTGTACAACTTTGAATCGGATCTCGGATATCTGAAGCGCAAATATGCCTTCCTGGGTTTTCAGGACCTGGTCGATATCCATAATGGAACCAAAACGATAGCCACAGATGCGACTGTGGTCACCTTCGATGATGGAGACTTGTCGATTTATGCCATTGTGTATCCATTGCTGAAAGCCTTCGACATACCGGCGACATTCTTTTTGGTACCGACGTATATCGGTCAGGTCGGGTACATGGATTGGGACCAGGTGAGGGAAATGGACCGCTACCGGAATGTCCGGGGGGAGAAGTTGTTCTCCTTCGGCTCGCACTCGTTGACGCATCGTCCGTTGGGCGAGTTGCCTGCCGATGAAGTCCTGTATGAGATGCGTGAGTCCAAGCGGATCATCGAGCTGGAACTGGGTAGCGCGGTGATCGCCATCGCATTGCCGTTCGGTAGCGGTTCGGGCGACAAGCAGGTGTTGGAGGCGGCTAGGGAGAGCGGGTATCTGGCTGTGAGGACGTCCAAGCCGGGAGCGGTGTTCGCCAGTTCGATGGATCTGATGAATATCAACGCGTTCAATGTGGAGAACTATAGTTCCGATGTATTCGTGCAGCATATGCTGAGGATTACGGGAAGGTAGGTGCCGACTATGGGAGAACCCGTGTATCGCAGGTTCCGCTGGAGTCGCTTGTTGGGACTCGTGGGGTTGCTTGTCTCCCTGACATCGTGTGTCTCGGCGGCAACCGGATTGCCGGAAATCAACACCGGTCCGAGGGAATTGGATTTCGGTGGACTGAAGTGGCGGATCAAGTCTTCGACTGCACCGGTGGCGCCGGGACCCAACTATTATTCTTCATCACCGGAGGCGGTGTGGGTGGATGACCGTGGGATGCATCTGACAATCGGCAAGCAGGGGGAGCACTGGTACGCTACCGAGATATTCACGCGCTCACGCGTCGGATACGGAACCTATACGTTCACGGTAGAAACCGATGCCCGCAGTTATGATCCGGCGGTGGTGGCGGGCTTTTTCACCTGGGATACGGCTCCCGAAGAGTTCAACCGGGAGATAGATGTCGAGTTCGCCGCCTGGGGAGCCGAGGATGGGACCAAGTTCCAATATGTGGTCCAACCCTATACTTCGCCGGAACGGATTGTGGTGTTCGATCCGAAATTGCAGGGAAACACCACCACGCACCGGATCGTCTGGAAGCCGGATCTCCTGGAGTTCTCCAGCTACCATGGCCGGGTCGATCCCGATTCGCCCGAGGCAAGTGGCAATTTCATGAACCGGTGGACGTTCGCCGGTACACCGCCGTCCGAGGGAAGGGTACGCTTCAGGATCAACCTATGGTTGTTCCAGGGGAAAGAACCCGAAAAGCCTGTCGCGATGACCCTCAATGCTTTTTCATATGAGCGCTGGAAGCCTTGACCGGCTTGGGGGAACCGAAGCCCTTGCGCACCTGGGTTCCCCATCCCCTGTTCTTCCGCATGGCACTGAAGAAGCCGCCGACCCGCCAGAGGCTGATGATCTGGCGTATACCGAAATTCTCCAGGATAGCCATGCCGAGCAGACGCAGGACATCGTCGGTAGCATACATCTCATGGTCGAGTTCGTTCACCAGGACCGACGATATGCTGACCAGGATACCCAAGAGGATGGTCGCTGTGAACAGCAATAGGGCAATGGGCAGGTTGATGATCCCCAGGAAGATCGAGAGGACCACCAGCAACAGCCCCTGGGCTTCGATGAATGGCCCGACCAACTCGAAGATGAAGTAGTAGGACATGCCGACCACGCCCAATCGCCCGTAGCGGGGATTGGCGATCATGGCACTGTGGAACAGCAGTATATCGACAAGGCCACGATGCCACCGGTCCCGTTGGCGGTGCAGTGTCTTCCATGATTCGGGTACTTCGGTCCAGCAGTTCGCGTTGAATGCATATTTCACCCGATACGGTTTTTTCAGCTCGCGCATGTACCGCGAGAGCCGTACGACCAGTTCCATATCCTCGCCGACGGTGTCCTTGCGGTATTTGCCGCTTTTTGTCAGGTATCCGCCGGTCTGTATGGTGCGCTCCCGGTTGAATACGCCGAATGCCCCGCTGATGATCAGCAACAGGTTCATATGCGACCAACCGACTCTTCCCGACATGAACGCCCGCATATATTCAAGCGATTGCAGGCGGGCGAGGAAGTTTTTCGGCAAGGAGACCGCATCCAGCGAGCCGAGTTCGACGGTGCAGCCGTTGACCGGGCAGATGTTCCCCCCGGTGGCTATCGTCTCCTCGTGTGAATCGATCATCGCCGATACTGCTTTGAGCAGTGCTTCCGGTTCCAGCAGGGAGTCGGCATCGATCCCGCAGAAGAATTCCTTGCTGGCGACGTTCAACCCGAGGTTGAGCGAATCGGCTTTTCCTCCGTTCACCTTGTCGACGATGATGAGGTTGGGGATATTCTTGTTGGTATAGATACCGCGGATCGGTCGGGTGTTGAGTCTTCTCGGAATAAGCCGGTCCCGTTTCTCCAGGTTGAAGTATTTGATCAATGTGTTCAGGGTCTCGTCCTTGGAACCGTCGTTGACGACGATCAGCTCGAAGTCGGGGTAGCGTTGGTTGAGCAGGGAATTGACGCTCTCGATGATATTGCCTGCCTCATTGTAGGCCGGGGCTATGATCGATACCGCGGGCAGCAATTGGTCGGTATAGAGGAGCCGTGTGTCCTTGCAGTCCCATAGGCGCGCCTGGACCTGGGCTCCACGCACCGAAATGGTGAGGACGAGTAGGTAGATGAGGTTGATGGTGACCGAGTAGTAGACCAGCAGGTAGTTGAACCGCACCACATACAGCCGCCCGATTTCTTGCCATGAGAGGCTGACCAGGGTGGTGAACTCGCTGGCAAGGATGACCAGGGGAAACAGCAGGAGTATGCCGATAAGGGTAAGTGCCAGACGGAGGCGCTGGGGTGGTTCGGCGTGGGGTGCCGGTGTGTCGCGATATTTCTTGGCGAACCTGATCTTGAATTCCTTGACCAGCCGTGCGTCGAGGTATTGCACGATTTGCATATGCAAGGTCTGGTTCTTCTTCATCAATGGACGTAGGGTTTGGACGATGGCTTTTTCGATCGACGGTTCCTGGTTGCGGTTGAGGAAGAATATGATGCCGCTAGTCTGTTTCACCCGAACCAGTTCCCTGATCAGTTCGACTATCTGGTCGTGCAGGGGTCCTGCGATCTGCACGAGGTAATACTCGATGCGCCGATCGAGTACTTTTGCCAACAGTTCCTTGTTCCTGCTCGATTTGGTGTGCTTGAAGTGTGCCAGTATATCGCCGAGCACCGCCGGTTCCCGGTAGGTCATGTCCGAGAGGTTTTGTACGATATGCTCATGCAACGCCTTGCGGCGGGAGAATGTGAGGATGGTAGCTATGCGATGCTTGCCCGGGAGGATGGAAATCGCGTGGATGACGGCCACCAGGATATCGTTCTTCTTACTCGAGGTGAACGGCTCCCGGATCAGTTCTTCGGGAAAATGCTTGCGGAGGGCCTTGAGGGCAAGTCGTCTGGTTCCTGTCCGTTCCGATTGGCCAAGTTCGACCAGATAGTCCCGCAACTGTTCCGACGGATGCGCGATGGCGAAGCCGCAGATGATCTGCTGCATGTAACGCCTAGTGTTCTTCACCCTTCGCAGCAGATACGGAAGGAGCTTCTCCTCGTAGGTGTACAGGATAGAGCGCAACCGTCCGGCCATCCACGGGCTGCTCCTTCTGATATGGGAGATCAAGGGGATTATCGCCCTGGTATCCTTTTGGATCGCCAGTGCCTGGCCGATGTACAGGGCGACCGTCGTATCACGCTCGGTGCGCAAGGCGGCCAGGAGGGCTTGCTGTATGTCCTCCCGCTGCAGGTATCTGAGGTTTGCGGCGGCTTCGATCCTTTTCAACCGGAACCGGGATTGGAGTTGCTTCATGTACCGCTTCGGTAGGTAGCTGTCCAAGAGCATCCGTGCTATGCATTCCTGACGTTCCATCGGTATGGAAACCGCTTCCTGCAGCCGCTTGTAGAGGGAAAACAGGTCGTCGGGCTCTATCCGTTCGTCATCTATCTCACCGGCGAGCAGCTGTTCTTCGATATACCGGTCATGTTTTTGTTGCCGGCGGCTACGGATCTTCCGAAAGGCCTTCAAGATGAAGGTCAAGAGAAAGAGGATGAGGTCCAGCGCAAGGACTGTCAACGTCAGGATGATGGCGAAAGTGGTTCCCATAGGTCAATTTCCTTGGATCTGGAGTCTGTTTGCGATCAGATTGACGACTCCAAGCAGCTCCACCAACATGACCGGGCGCCAGAAGAAGTGGGAGATGTTGACTTCCAATGCCCGGCCGATGGTGCTTTCATTCTTGATCGAGGACATGAGGAGAAAGGGGATTTTCCTGGTCGATGGTTTGGCGAGCAGCTCCTTGCGTAGGGTCAAGGCACTCACCTTCGGTATCATCAGCTCGCTGATTATGATATCGGGACGCTCCTCCTCCACGAATCGCCGCCCCTCGAGACCATTGTCCGCGACAACAACACGGTAGTGGTTCTGCTCCAATGCCCGTCGGATAATGTCGCGGCCCAGACCCGGTTCGTCGATTAGGAGGATGGTGAATATGGTATTGCCCACATTCGCGGTGTTCGAAGCATGGACTAGCATGCCTCCACCTTGCTTCTGGGCCAACTTCAAGCGATAACGGGCGGTTTGCATGGTCAGTTCGACCATCTGTTCAAGGTCTCCCATGACCGATTGGGGAATTTCGGTGGTGTTGAACATGCCGATGGATACGGTTATGGGGACGATGAAGATATCCGATTCCGCAATGGTGGTGCGCATGGTTTCTGCCCGCCGGATCACTTCGTCCTTGTCCAGGTCCATGCAATGGATACCGAAGACGCCACCGGAGAGACGGAAGAGGTGGCTGGTCGGTTCGATGTGTCGCTTGATGACCATCGCGAGGTTCCGCAAGGTCGCGTTTCCTTCGGCGCTGCCGAAATCGAGATTGATCGCAGAAAGGTTGTCGATGCTTATCATGAGGAAGGTGAGGGCTTTGCCATCATCGGCGATCGCGGCCATGGCTTCGTGTACGAACAGTCGGTGGAACTCCTCGTTGTACAATCCGGTAACCGTATCCTTGTAGAGGCTCTCTTCCATATGCTTCAACTTCTCCTCGAGGTTCAACCGGGCCGATTCCAACTCCTGCATCTTGGAATCCCGGGTATCGAGGTTCCTGATCGCATCGAACACCAGGGTACGGAATACGTCGGGCAGTGCGATCGAGTACTCCTTGCTCATGAGTTCGACCGCGGGAGCGACCACGGTTATCCACCCCATGCCCTTGCGCTCATGGATCAGGTCGAAAAAGGCATCCCATATCTCCTGTTCGGCCAGTTTGGTGCTTTGGATTGCCTTGTTTTTCGCGTTGAAGACGAAGGGTGATTTTACCAGGGCTTCGCGGACTTCCTTTGCGCCGAACATGGCTACGTACCGTTTGACGATCTGGTTGCACAAGGCGAGGTGTCCACCTGCGTCCAGAAGGTTCTTCCGTACCGGCTCGAGGAATATTCCGCAGGGAAGATCGCGCAACAGTTGGATATGGTAGGGTATCTCTGTTTTGATAATCGATCCGTGTTGAGGGCATATTATCATGATGTCGTAGTGTTCGAGCTGGTCCATGACGGGTTTGAGGATATCGTGCGATGGCATGTAGGCTTCATGGAAGGCTTTCATGCCTTCCTCGTATCCGCTCTCGGCGAACAGGTGCCACTGCGAGGTGACCGATCCGAACAGGTCGCCCGAGACAAGGACCTTCTGTATGGGCAGGTAGCTCATGATCGCTCCGGGGAAGTGGAGGTAGGGGGCGAAGATGAAGGTGATTGCTGTGCCGTCCTTCAGGGTGTAGGCGTATTCGTGCAGGTCGATCGGGTAGAAGGGATTTTGTACGCCATAGTAGGTGATGATGGCGGCGGCCCGCTTATGGCAACAGATCGGACCGGTAAACCCGGCTTTCTCGAACAGGGGCAACGCCGAGCAGAGGTCCGGGTCCTGGTGGCTGCAGACTATGGCTTCCAGCTCCGATATCGGAACCAGGGATGAGACTTTTTCGGCTACCGTGTCGAAATCCAGGACCGAACCGGGGTCGAACAGGATTGCGCTTCCACCTTGGATCAACAGATAGGGGTTGCATTGGAGGTTGTTGTGTGTTCCTCCCGAACCTACCCACCAGAGGCCTTCGGTCACGGGAATCGGTTTCGATAGGTCCATAGGTCAATTCTCCTTGAACGTGATGAAATAGTCCTGGAGCAGCGTGTAGCTTTCCTTCAACCGCTCCCGGAAGGTCGGTTGGTTCCAGGGTTGCCAGGCCAGCACCACCGGCTCCACCCCCATAGCGGGTGCCGGGAAGGTTCCCAATACCCGGTCGGTCTTGTTCTGGACCAATGCTACCGATACTGCGATTCCATCCGAGGTTGCGGTGTGCAGCACATCCCGCAACGGATCGGTATAGAATATCCGCTTGTCGTCGAGTACGGTTCCGGACGAGGGGTCGGATACGTTGATCCGCGTCCAGGGAATGCGTAGGGACAGGGTGTTCCCCTCGATCTTCCAGTGGTTGGTGGACCCTATCAATTTGCCATGGTGAAGCTTGCTTGCGTCTTCGTATCGGGCTGGTATCGGGGTGCCGTCCTGCAATGCCCGTGCCTTGTTGGTCAGTTTGCGCATGGATTCGAAGAGTCCGCGCATCTCCAATCCCTCGTATGTGCTGAACTTGTATTGGGAGCCGTTTGCGGGAGGAATGGCGAGCAATCGGGAGGTCTCCTTTCCATCGATGACCACGAGATACTCCATGCCGGAGGGGGCGGAAATGGTGAGATTCTTGTCGTACAGCAGCTCACCGAGTTCCCGTCCGAAGGTGTCCAGCCCGATCAGGAGTCGCTCCTTCGAAAAATCCAAGGCGCCGGTAAATCCCATATCGATGTGGAGGAACGAGGCGTCGAGGCGCAATTCCACGTGTGTTATCGCTCCTGCTCCCGATGATGCGACGGCTGCCCGTTTGGGTTTGATCGCCTCATATGCCAGGATACCGTAATTCTGTTCGGGATCGACGGCGTTGTGCCACAGGATATGGCGGTCGTAGGGGACCATGTAGGGTTCGGTTGTCCAAGTCTTCTTGGTCCATTCGTCCATCCATTCGAAGATGATTCCCCCGGCATAGCCTTCGGTCCGCATGGCTTCGAACATGCGTATGATTCCCTCTCCCTGCTGGAGTTCGGTCATGGAGCCATGATGGTAGCCGTCGGGGCTGAAGTGGGCGTTGCCCATACCGGTCGCAAGGCCGAATTCCGCGATGACCGCAGGGTAGGCCGTGTGGTGTTCCATGAATTCCTTGAGGTATCCTCCATAGCGGAAACGGCCGAATTCGTCCTCGTAGGTATCGTAGAGGGGGTCGTTGTTCATGAAATCGGGGTAGTTCGGGTATATGTGGTATGCGCCGAACAGGCCCGCCTTCAATTGTGGGCCGGGAAGCAGGTTGTTGATGTCGACAGTGGTCCGGTCGTTCGACTCATTGACCTTTTCTCCCTTCTCGTTGCGTTCCGAGGGGTGCTCGATCGGATCCAAGGTCGGCCAGTTGACGATGGCGACAGGGTGTTGCCATCCGTATGCCGATTCCTCGTAGCCGAGCACATAGTCGGTGCTTTCGGCCAACCAGGCCTCGGTTGGACTGGCCGCAGCTGTTGTGCGGATGTAGTCTCCGTTGAACAGGTACCCCTCGTTCAGCAAGTCGGTGTCCTCGACTTCATGCGGCTCAAGCTCCCTGCCTACCAGGTACCCGACAATGTACGCCGAGACATCGCTGGTGTAGGTTCCCCAAGCCCTACCGCGTCGCTCGGCGATGGTGGCGTTTCCATGGACCGCATCGATCACGTGGACGATTTCCTTTTGGTATTCCTCCTGGTAGTCGATGTCGAGGTAATCGTTGCCGTGCGGTTCCTCCTCAGGCCAGATTTCCTGCATGAGCCACATCGGTTGCTCGGGGTGCAGTTGGTTGTAGAGGAGGAAGGCATGGTAGAACTCCGGGTCGAGCAAGGTGTAGATGCGTAGCGTATTGGCACCCAGTTCCCCGATCTGGGTCAACCAGCGGTAGTAGAGGGCTTTGTCCTTGGGAAAGTCGGTGAACCATTTCCCGGGCATGGCTATTCCCAGGTTGATGCCGTGGATGAACAGGTCTTTCCATTGTTCGTCCTGCCACACCTGCAACAGGTTGCCGTGCGTTCGCGAGACCATGGTGGTTTGTCCGATACTGGTGGTCGTAGCTGTGGCCTTGCCCGGAGGAAAGCTCTTGCGCATGTAGGCTTCGTCGAATATCGACTGCATGAGGGGCAGGTAGATGTGCCAATAGAAATTGTTTTCACTATCCAGTGAATTCTGGACTGTGCGTCGCATGAGGTTCGGCACTCCGGCGAGGAAGGAGAATTTCAAGGGTGTGGGACTGTATGCCCAATTGCCCGCGAGATAATAGGTGCTGTGGGAGGCTGTTGTTCCTCGGATGATGGCGGGAAACGTGGTTTCCAAACCGAAATCCTTGAGCTTCCGCGCTCCTTGGGGTGTTGTATCCAATTGGTATTCACCAAGCACTTCTGCACCGGCCAGTGGTTCGACAATGTCGAACAGGTGGGTGTAGTAGGTGGATCCCGAGAGGCGCAACGTCCGTTCCCCAGCAGGGGTGTAGACAAATTGGTTCACGTTCGGTCCCAGGTCCTCGCCCACGACCAGTACCAGTATCTCGTCGTTCGTGTTGTAGATAACGATTCCACTACCTGTGTAGTTCCACGCTTCGCCACTCTGTTGCTCGTATATGCCGTAGATCCACGAGGGGGTATCGCCAGAGGTGGACAGGTCGGCTACGAACTGTCCCGACCAACCGGTCCATGTGGCCCTGAACATTTCATAGAGTTGCGATTGTATATAGTCGGGTGTCGGGGTCGCGAAGGTGTTGTATTCAGCGACTACCGTGTTGGGATTGTCGCGGTTGAGGAACTCGCGCAGGGTATCGACATCGGTCTGGTCCATCCCACCATATATGAGGTTGCGGGTGCCTTCCTCGTGATCGCTACGGGAAAACCCTTCGCCGTTGCGGTAAATTCCGTAGGTGTCGGCGATATAGACCAGGTCCATGTCCTCGGGAACGGGACCGAGTGGAACAATCCGGTTTTCTTCCGATTCCCCGGGGTGGTATCCCCGGTAGGTTGTTGTGGCCGAGAAGGGGTCTCCGGATATGTCGTGGAGCTTGAAGTGGTGCAATAGCCATCCCAGGCCGACGTGTGCCTTGGCGCTGGTGTCAGGCACGGTCTTGTTGTAGACGAGTACCGATAGGGGCAGGGTCGGCCGGGAGAGCCAGATAAGCCAGGGGGAGAGCAATACCAGGATGAAGCCGATGCTCAACAAGAGCGAGAGGCGTATGTGGGATTTTCCTGGGATCGTTCTTTTCTTCTTCCGTTTTTTGCCCATGTATCCAGTATAAGTCACCGGGAGATGGTTTGATAGATGCTTTTTACAGGAGGAAGATCTCTTTGTCGAGGAAAACATTGACCAATTCCGGGTCGAATTGGGTGCCGGAGCAGAGTTTGATCTCTTCCACGGCGATTTCAGTCGGCAACGCCGCACGATAGGCACGGCTGCTTGTCATGGCGTCGAAGGCATCGGCGAGGGATACGATAC
This sequence comes from Spirochaetae bacterium HGW-Spirochaetae-4, assembly GCA_002839335.1. Lineage (GTDB taxonomy): Bacteria > Spirochaetota > Spirochaetia > Sphaerochaetales > Sphaerochaetaceae > UBA8525. Next base: position 6,628 of record PGXU01000003.1, on the reverse strand, counting down.
GTACATCCAGGGGAATTTCGTCGCCCTTGAGTCCGTCGGGATATCCCCTTCCGTCGATACGTTCGTGATGGCTCCGAATAATCGGTCGGTACGGTTGGAACAGCTCGATATGTGTGATGATGCGTTCTCCAGCCACCGGATGCATCTTGATGATCTCGTATTCTTCCTTTGTCAACGACGAAGTCTTGTTCAGGATTTCCTCCGCGATACCGATTTTGCCGATATCGTGCAGGAGTGAGCCTCCTTCCAAGATCTGGATATTGTCGTGCGACAATTTGAGGGCATTGCCGATTGCCACGGAAATGGTGCGGACACGGCTGCAATGGCCTTTCGTATAGGCATCCTTCTGTTCGATGGTTTCCGAGAAGGCTTCGAGGGTCGCGCGGGTGGTGTTCTTGAGCGAAAGGAGCGCGGCTTTCAATTTGGTCTCGAGTTCGACATGGCGGGTAAGGTAGTTGGACTTCTCCGCCACCGCTTCCTGTTGCATCTGGGACTTCGAGATGACCCGTTCCACACAGGAGACGAGCGATTCGCGCCGGACAGGCTTGGCCAGGTAGTCGGCGGCACCCGAACGGATTGCCTTCATGCCGGTATCGAGGTCGTTGAATGCGGTCAACATGACGATCGGTATACGGGGATAGTTGCGCTGCATGATATCGAGCATCTCGAATCCGGACAATCCCGGCATCTTTATATCGAGGAGCACCAGGTCGACACTTGCGGAATCTTGCTTCAGCACGGTCGACAATTCATGCCCATCCTTGCATTGGGTGACTTGGTAGCCCTCTTTCTTCAACATTATCTGCAGGACCTTCCGGATTGCAGGATCATCGTCTGTTGTCACAATATGCTTTGTCATGCTACCTTCTCCGATGGATTACGTTCTGCAGCGATAGAAAAAACGGTGCCTCTTTCCGATACTCCCCATAGTCGGGAAACATTCTTGGGAACAGGACCGAGTCCTCGATGGCAATCAAGACAAGATTGCACACAACGAATCCGGCGCATACCAATGCAATCCCAATATCCCAGAAATAGACAGCTATGAGGATGTTGACAACAGTATACCAAATAAATCCCGGATGTCTAGAAAAACTGTAGGTTCCACCACGATACAGTGCACCCGCCGTATTGGCGGAGCGGGGAATCTCGATCAACACCGAATAGGCAAGCAGTGCCCCGAATGCAAATATCAGCAGCAATAGGAGGAGGAGCAACCCTGTGCCGAAGGGGGAACGCATCGTAAGGAACATGATGGGATAGGGAACCGCCGTAAGGAAAAACCCGAGGTACAATCCCTTCTTAAGCAGATATTTGTCGTACAACACTGCCACATCGTAGAGTCCTGAGAGCAAATATCCTATGGCTCCGATAATAAATAGTTTGATTAATCCCATAACTTGTCTGTATACTAGTACAAGTTGCATACATTTGGAAGTACATAAAGGAATTCGCATGATCATTGATATCTCTACCATCATTCCGGCAGTGGCATGTCTGCTCTATCTGTTCTTTGTAATTTTTGGATTCCTGCAATATAAGAAGGACAGGTTCTACTGGTCGTTCCAACTCTATATGATCTTCTTCTCCATATGGAGTTTCGGATCCATGATGATGCACCTCAACAGTGGTTTCATGACTCCGTTGTTCTGGAACAAGATCATGCTGATCGGTCTCCTTTCCGCTCCTTTCGCTTTGAGCAACTTCATAGTCGATATCCTTGATCTGCACAAACGCTCCATTCGCATATTCATTGCCGCCAGCTACCTGTTGATCATTCCCCTCATGTTCCTGAACTTCTCGGGAAGCATCGTGTTGGATGTCGGTTTCACCCCCGAAGGTGTCTTCTACTACCAACTTGCCCCAGGTTCGGCATTCGCCTACTCCATAAGCTATATCTACCTGCTACTCACCCTTGGGATCCTGATGTTCAGCGCAAAGATCAAGCCGCTGCAGAAGTACCACAAGAACCTGTTCCTTCCACTCATCGGTGTGGTCATCATGCTTATCGGAATTTTCATGAATATCTTTCCCGCGGTGGGCAAGTACCCGGTCGATATATTCTCCGCGACCATAAACGCGTTGCTGTTGTTCTACACGATCTACAAGTTCAAGCTGATCAACTATTCTAGGGTAGGATTGAATATCATCTACTCTACGATCCTTGCGATCATCGCTTCCGTTTCCTACTACCTGATCATCAAGATCATCCAGCTGTACAACACCGATTTCGCTCCGGGCGATATTTCCCAACTGGCGATCATACTCGGTATCGTGACGGTTATCATTATCCATCCGATCAGGAATTTCCTTACGTTCATCGTCGATACGGTCATAATCCCGAAACGGCACCCGTACCAGACCACCATCAAGAATCTCAGCAAAAAGCTGACGACCATTGTCAACCTGCAGGAACTCGGGGACGAGGTGGTCAAGAACCTGAGCACGGGCTTGAAGACGGAGTGGGTCGTGTTCGCGGTCAAGCGGATAGGCGATGGTGACAAGTTCCTCATGATCTCGAACAGCAAGTGCCCGACAGAACTCGAGACCGGTGACGAGCTGGTGTTTTCCTTCCCCAAGGAAGTTGAGGACAAGCTGCAACGGTTGAGTCGTGAGAACAGTTCGTCGATCATCAACGTCCACCCGGACGAGCCGAGGCTGCAGGTGAGCGAACAGCTTCCACTGGCCGATGTGCTGATTCCCCTCATATTCAGGAAACAGATCGCCGGGTATATCCTGATTGGATACGATTACAACAAATCGCTTATCACTTCGATAGAGGTCGAGGCATTGGAAATCCTTGCGGCGCAGAGCTCCCTTTCGTTGGAGAATGCCCTTTCGTTCGAGCAGCTGCGGATCCAGGGCAACGAGCTTACCATGAGCAAGAACAAGCTGGAGGCGATATTCAATGGAATCGCATCGCCTGTTTGTCTGATCGATATCGATTTCACTATCCAGGAGGCGAATACCGCCGCAGTGACATTCTTCGGCAACAACAAGAAGGAGTTGATCGGGAACAAGTGTTATCGGGCGTTCTTCCACCGTATCCGGCCGTGTCCCTTCTGTCAGGCCCTCGATTGCCTCCACTCCGGTGTCCTGCAGGAGACCGAGGCGGATGTGTCCGAGAGGGTATACTCGTTCCAGTTCCACAATGTGAAGGTTCCGGAGAATTCGAAGAGCGTCTTCATCGAGATCATCAACGATATCACCGAGCAGAAGAACCTGCAGGAGGAGTTGGTCAGGACCGAGAAGATGGCAGGTATCGGCACATTGGCCGCGGGAATAGCCCATGAGCTGAACAATCCCTTGGCGGGGATCTCGGGTACTGCGGAGATCATGCTCACCGAAGTCGATGAGGGCAGCCAACACCATGAGTACCTGGAGGATATCCTTTCGTACTCCAAGACCGCAGCCGACGTGATCAAGGAGCTCTCGATCTATTCGCGCAAGGAGCCGATCAAGGAAATCCAGCAGGTCGAGATAATAAGGGTCCTCGAGTTCTCGCTCCGCTTGGCAACCCGTGGAGTCGATTCGCAGAATATCGTGGTCAAGCGCAACTACCACGCCCTGCCGTTCATCGAGGCGAACGAGGGCGAGTTGCAGCAACTGTTCCTGAACTTGATTGTCAATGCGATCCAGGCCATGGAAGGCAAGGGGACCCTCACCCTCACGTGTATGGAGGTCAATGGTTTCGTCTATATCAAGGTGGGAGATACGGGATGCGGTATCGCCGAAGAGAACCTCAACCAGATATTCACCCCATTCTTCACAACGAAGGCACCGGGAACCGGAACGGGTCTCGGGCTTTCCAACTGCTACAGTATCGTGGAGAAAATGGGCGGACGCATACGGGTGAAGAGCGAGGAACGTGTCGGTTCCGAATTCACCACGATATTCCCGATGGATGACGAGGGGCGTGATGCGATCAGCTTCGCCCTGGTCTCCGACCAAGCCGGCATAAACGATGTGTTCTTTATCCAGCGGAAGGTGCTGGTCGGCGAGAAGGGCTATCTGGAGGAGACGATCCATAGGGCTGTCGACGAGAAGGCGACCCATATCCTCGCGTTCAAGGGGTTGCACCCGGTGGGGACCGTTTCGTTGATGACGTCGGACAATTTCTGGCCACTGCCGATTTCGCGGTATTTCGATGTCGAGTCGGTGTTGCAGTCGCGCAATTGTTCGGAGATCATCCGGTTGGCTGTGTTGCCGGAAATGCGCAATACCGCGGTGTCGATCGGTCTGATCGTGCTTGTGTTCCTACTGGCGCGCAGCAAGGGTGTCGAGAACATGATTATCGATGTGTTTGCCGACGATGTGAAGACAATAAAGCTCTACAAGAAGTTCGGCTTCGAAGAGGTGGGTACGTATTATTCGCCATCGGCGGTCACGGTCCTGATGCTGCAAAGCAAAACGACCATGGAGAAGGACCAGAGTCAACTTCGACACTTCGTGCGACCGCTGTTCAGACGCTTGCGGCCCATGTTCAACTTCGGGACATACACCCAGGGTGTACTTGATGAAATGGATAGGATCCTCAGTGCCGACACCGAGGTTCCGGACGAGGAGGAGAGGATCGGGTAGTGGTCTGTAACCTGTAATCCTTTCCTTCGGTCCAAGCGATGTGTGGCAGAGGTCGTGTAGAACCGGATATCGACTATCCGATTCTCCGTGGCCTAGCCACACCCTGCTTCCACTCGAAGTCGGCATCCTCATAACACAATTACACAGGGCTCTTGGACAGGAGATGTAGTCACATCTTCCGTCTACCCATGCGCTTATTCTTTCCTGGTTGTGAAGCTTCGAAACCGATCGGGGAGAACGTATCAAAAACACGGTAATCGCGTACTTCAAACGATAATAGGTTCTTTTGCTGAATTTATTCGAATTTTTGCACTTTCATAATAAAAAAATACAAAAATGAATGGATATATGCCTTTTAGCTATAGGAATTCTTTTACGTTTTCGGCTCCAGCCAGGTATTTTTCAAATAATCATATTTATATTTAATTGATTAAAATTAATAAATATTAACAAAAAAAGATATATATAGCTAATAAAAGTTAAAAATTATCAATTAAAATTATATAATAACAAAATTTAATAATAAATAGTAAAAATTGCTATTAAATGATAGATATTGATTGACAATGCTGCCTATGTATTGTATTCTCTAATAAGAGAAGAAGTCTTCCCATACCGTCGACTCCTTCCGTGCTTTGGACTGGCGCCCAACATGAGGACAACCAGTCGACGAGCTTCACAAAGTATGACCAACCATACTCCCGTCAAGGTTAGGACCTTGAAGCCAATATGCTGGCCTCATTCCATCGGGAATACACCAATTGTCAATGAATAGGATAATTTGCGATCGATCATGGTATCCAGGACGGTACTTGTTGGTTGCGTAGTGGGTTGATCCGTAAAGGATACGACCATTTTCAGGAAGATCGATTCCAAATCCCATGGATTTCCAATTCCTGGATGAATATCCATCGATTGTTGTCGCCTCACTGATGAACAGGAATTTGGAAGAACTGCAAAGCTCGACTCCAACGGAAATAGCTTGTCGAAAAGTATTTCCATGGAGAGCCAAAGGAGGGTTCAAACCAGATGAAGAAGTTTCGAGAATCTATAGTCAAAACCTATATGTCGAAGACTATTTCTGGATTGCTCCAGAAAATTATCAATATTTCCAAGGAGGTATGATATGGGCAGAAAATTAGTTGTCTTATTTCTCGTATTGTTCGCTGTGTCTATGGGCTCTTTGAGTGCCCAAGAGCAGCTGGAATCGAATACACCCAGCGAGTTCGATGTTGGGATTATCTTGAATTACTCCTATGCGGATCTCCGCGACCAGAATTTCAAGGAATATATTCCAACCCTCAGATTCCAATGGAACATGTTGCCGTGGTTGGGGCTCTCGGCTACAGGCTATGTGAACGGAGAGGAGTATGCCTCTCTCGTCCTTGAGGCTGTGCTGCGCGCTCCCCTCGGGTTGATCGAGCCGTATGTGGCGACTGGTCCAGGATATCTGGTGGCATTGTCTGAAGATGTCCCCGTTAGCGGAACCAGCAACTTCGCATACAATTTTCGCGCCGGGTTCGACGTCAATGTCACCGATTGGTTCTCGATTGGTCCTGGCATCACCCTTTTGATTCCGGATGTCGTCGACTTCTTCCAGAACATTTCCACTGTGGACATGGATTATCTGAAAGAGTTCAGTCTTATCGGAATCGGAGCGAAATTGCGTTTCTAGCCTGACGGTCGGCATGTCTCGGTATCGTCCTCCCAGCTGCTCGAAAGACAATCTGGAGGGGATAGGTGCCGGACATAGCTGTCCCAGGCTCTCTCTCAACAGGAGTTGATGTATGAGAAAATCAAGAAGATTAACGAAGTATGTGTTGATTGTCGCACTAGCGGCGATCATCACATTCATGGTGGGATGTCCGTCCGAGACCAATGAACCGGTCTCGGTGACAGATATCACCATTACGGGTGCGGGGGATGTCGTGGAAGTAGGAAACGGCAATACCCTGCAGATGACGGCGGATATCCTTCCGACCGGAGCTACCGATGCAAGTGTGACTTGGTCGGTTGTCGCGGGCACTGGAACAGCGACCATCAGCAC
>PGXU01000127.1 GCA_002839335.1 Spirochaetae bacterium HGW-Spirochaetae-4 | reverse complement strand
AATCCAGCAAGGAGGGCACCCATGGATGAAGTTGAAATAGCCGATGGGCTGAGACAGCACGGCGGTGCATCGCCTCACGCCAGTTGCCGGTATCCTCGGGCAAATCGAATTGGTCAATTACCAAATCCACCATACCATCCAGAATATCATCTTTGTTGGCAACATGATTGTACAGAGACATGGCTTCCACATGTAGCCGTGAAGAAACCTCACGCATGGTGACCGCGCCCACTCCGCGCTCGTCGGCGATCTCCATCGCCGCGGTGAATATCCTATCCCGATTCAAAGGAAGGCGTGTTCGGTTCTTTTTATCGTTTCCGAAAATTTCTTTAGCCATTCGTCCTCCCGGATATTGACAAACTTACATTGTAAGTATCATCATGCCTACACATACATACTTAGTAAGTATATCATCAATCACCCGACACACACTAGTGTCGGGATATATCAAGGGGACTAAAATGGAAAAAATCAATCGAAAAGGCGTCATCCAACAGAAAGTCGGAGGCGTGGCGGCTCTGTATCTTGCACTTGCCTATCTCGCGGCAATGCCCTACTTCCTTATAGTTGTCGATTATCCTGGTGCGATCACTTCAAGAGACAAGGTCGTTCTCATCCTTGGAAATTTTCCAAGCATGTACGCCATGTACCTGGTCACCTACGTCCTGTTCGGACTACTACTTGGAGTTCTGGCTCTTGCGTTATACGACAGATTGCGGATACATGCACCGGTTGTGATGCGGATCGCCACCGCTATCGGACTCCTTTGGGCTTCCACCCTAGTGGCTAGCGGAATGGTATTCAACTATGGCATGGGTGTCATCGTAGCTTTGGCCGAAATCGATCTCGTGCAAGCCCAACAAACCTGGCAAGCGATAGAACCGGTCGCGATGGGACTAGGAGGAGCCGGTGGTGAATTGCTCGGCGGTTTATGGGTATTGTTGGTCAGTTCGGTGGCTTTAAGAAGTGGTTCGTTGCCAAAATTACTCGACTGGCTTGGCATGGTCATAGGAGTCGCTGGACTGGTCTCGGTCATCCCGGTCCTACACGATGTCGGAATGGTATTTGGGATTCTACAAATCCTGTGGCTGGTGTGGTTTGGTGTTGTGCTTCTGACCACAAAGCAAACAAATTAAAGGAATCCTTCCCTGCCAAGAAAATCGTTAATTGACGTAATCACTAATAGCGATTATCATGAGATATGTTAATTAAAGGTGGCGATAAATATGAAAGTTGACCCATACATCAAACGTACATTGAAGTTGAAGGAAAAACTAGAAAAGAAATCACAATTTCTCCTTGGCCCCCGTATGACAGGAAAGACTTCTTATATTCGCAATGAGCTGCAAGATATGGTGAGCCTTAGTTGGAACCTGCTTGATGGGAGACTACGGATGAGAGCTATCTCCGATCCCGGCTTACTGAAAGAAGAAGTTGAAGCACTTGACTTGCATGATTGTGTAGTGGTAATCGACGAGATTCAGAAAGCACCCCAACTGTTGGAGGAAGTTCACCTTCTCATTGAGGAGAGGAACATCCGGTTCCTGCTCACCGGGTCAAGTGCAAGAAAACTTCGTTCGGGTGGAGTCAATCTCTTGGGTGGCAGGGCTGGTCATATCACCATGCATCCCTTCGTCTATCCGGAAATACAAGGTCTCGGGTATAGCTTGGAAAGGATATTCAAGTCTGGTCTGCTGCCATCGGCATACTGTTCTGAAAATCCTGATGAATCGCTTGGTGACTATGTGGCCCTGTATCTAAACGAAGAGATCCAGGCCGAAGGTGTGACCAGAAAGCTTCCACAGTTCTCAAGATTTCTGGAAGTTGCTGCATTATCGAACACAGAAATACTCAACTTTACCAATATTGCCAGTGATGTCGGTGTATCAAGACAGGCCGTCACTGGCTGGTACCAGGTGCTCGTCGACACACTCATCGGGTATGAACTAGTTTCATTCACCAAGGGCATAAAAAGAAAAACCTTCGGAATGCCGAAGTTTTATTTCTTTGATCTCGGAGTTGCGAGAGCCTTGCAAAATGCAACCGTACCGACCACAACCCAGTCCGAATATGGAAAATTCTTCGAACACTATATGTTTATGGAGCTCCGTTCCTACCTCGATTATATCCAGAGTAAAGAGGTTCTGAGTTATTGGAGAACTACAAGTGGTTTTGAAGTCGATTTCGTGCTGGGAGAAAAAGTTGCAGTAGAGACAAAAACAACCAAAAAGGCGGATACAAGGGATTTCACTGGACTCAAGGCCTTTATGGAGGAGAACATATGCCAACGGCACATTCTTGTATGCTGTGAAGAACGGCCAAGAAAGTTGGAAAATGGCATTGAGGTTATGCCTTGGAGGTATTTCCTGGAGCTTCTCTGGAGTGGGAAAATCCTGTAAAATACCAGTCGCCCATACGCAAACTGATATTCAGGAGGGTGTCGCATGGCATCACATCGTATCTTTACCATGAGCTTTGCGAGTGTCTATCCCCTGTATATCGCAAAGGCTGAGAAGAAAGGCCGGACGAAAGCCGAAGTGGATGAGATCATCCATTGGCTATTCGGGTACAATCAGGAAGAACTGGCATTCCAACTGGAAAAGGAAACGGATTTCGAGTCGTTCATCAAAGGAAGTCCCAGGTTGAATCCTTCCAGGAAAAAAATCACTGGCGTAGTCTGCGGTGTCCGTGTGGAGCATATCGAAGATCCTATCATGAAGGAGATCCGATACCTCGACAAGCTCATTGACGAATTGGCCAAGGGGAAGGCCATGGAGAAAATCCTACGAACATAGCGTTCCGGCACCATATTCACCACTATGGTCAGGGACCGACAATCCGATTGCGACCACTCCTCTTCGCCTCATACAGGCGGTT
>PGXU01000079.1 GCA_002839335.1 Spirochaetae bacterium HGW-Spirochaetae-4 | reverse complement strand
ATTTGTATGCGGTAGCCGCATACGGTTAGTTTTTTTTCCAGTATGCATGGTGAATCCACGATTTGCAAACTGGGGGTCACTTCATATTGTCTTGGGGCGATAAAGGAGGCAAAGCCTCCTGGGTCCAGGGCTTGCCCTGGGGGTATTGATACCTTTCATTGGGTTGCCGGTAGGTTGCCGGCACCGTGAATCATAGTGTAAGGAGGATGGATATGAAGAAACTCAGGGCAGGCGTTTTTGGATTTGGTGATGTCGCGGTTGAATACGTGAAGGCACTCCGGGAGAATTCGCATGTGGATGTTGCGGCCATTGTCGGCCATGATCCGATTCGGACAAGGGAGAAGGTCGGTAGGTTGGGCATCGATATCAAAGTCCTCGACACCTTCGAGCAGATGGTACAGCAAAAGGATATCGATATCATAGTCATCACCAGTCCCCACTTCATGCATGCACAGGAGACCATGCTTGCGGCACAAGCGGGTAAGCACATCATCTGCGAGAAGCCGATCGGCATGGATTTCCAGGAGATGAAGCGGGTCCACAAGGCGGTGAAGGCTGCCGGTGTGCAATTCCAGTGCGGCATGGTCCTGCGGTGGAATCCCTATATCGAGACGTTGAAGAATATGATCGGTCGGGGCATGTTCGGCGACATATTCTATATGGAGTTCGACTACTTCCACAAATTGACGTCGGCATGGAATGGATTCTCTTGGGGAGGACAGAACAGGAGCGGAGGACCTTCGGCATCCCTGGTAGCGGGCATCCACGCGGTCGATCTGATGCGCTACCTCGGAGGCGAGGTCGAGGATGTCTATGCGAACGGTACCTGTGGCCACCGCACCGATTTCGAATATCCCCCCACCTATATCGCCACACTCAAATTCAAGAACGGTGCTGTGGGAAAAACCAGTTGCAGTTTCGAAACCGAGTCGCCGTATCTGGTCAACTCGCTGATTCATGGGTCGAAGGGTTCTGTTGTCCAGGACCGGTTCTTCACCAAGGAAATCTTTCCGGGACAGACCGGTTGGCAGAAGTTCGAGACCATCATGCCCGACAGCGGTGCGGTCAGCCATCATCCGTTCAGATTCCTGGTCAATGATTTTATCGATGCCATCGTCAACGAGCGTCCTTCCATGTTGAATATCGATGAAACCTACAAGACGCATGAACTGTGCATGGCTATCGACACGTCGATCGCAACGAACGGTAAGGTGACCCTTCCGCTCGCGTGACGACCGCGATTCAAGGGGGATTCAAGGCGCTTGGAATGACGTGTGTGTTCTCGAATAGGTGGTGAGCACTGCGAGGAATTCGGTGGAGTACCCCGGTTCCAGGTGGCAACTGATCTTCAACGGTCCGTCGCCGTTTTCCTCGATTGTCTTCTCGAGCCACTCGACGCTTGCCTGGTCTTCGGCTCCTTTGAGTAGGATTTCCACAGGTGGAGCCACTTCGATCAGGAACTGCTTTCCCATCCTGGAACGGATCGCGCCGATGGAGGTGTTCGAGCCCACATCCAGGGATTGCACGTTGCGTATGTGCGTCAACGAGTCGATCAAGTGGTCCGACAGGCCGCAAGAATGTACCCTGAGCGGCCAACGGGAGCCGAACACTTCGATGTATGGTTTGGCAAAGATGTCGAAATCCCCTTTGGAGATCAGGCAACCGGAACATTCTCCGATATGGACCGAAGTGGTGTGCATTCCCCCCAACTGTGAGAAATGGCGGAGCAATATCATGTAGGCGTCGGAAATCCATGCCAACACGGCATGGGCGAGTGGGGGATTGTCATACATCAGCAAAAAGAATTTTTCTCCGACCAGTTTATGGGCGGTTGTGAAAATCCCATGGATGGTGGCCCTTCCCGAAGTATCCCAGAAGAACGGTGGGATGGTGATCTTCGAGGTATCCTTCAATGCGGTTTCGATTTGACCGTCCAGTCTCTGTACCAATGCATGCTGTAAAAGTAGTTCCACCGGTGGGAGATCGACGGATTGCGCGATATCCTTCAACGGACTGCGATCGATATCGGAATCGGCGTCCTCGGGGAATATCAGGTTGGCGCCCAGCAACGTTCCGAGGATGAGGTTGGGTTGGATCGCCCCTATCCTCACCATATTCGGAGCGATGAAATCCTTTTGCACCAGATTGGACTCGAAATTATGCACCGGGAGGTCCTTGAATGTATCGACCAGGTATTCGTCTATCTTCCTGTCGATAGCCGCCCTATAGGTCGGGTCCCAGTAGTAGGCCTCGGTGAACCTGAAATCCCCGAGTTCATGCAACCAGCCTTTCGAGATACTGATTTGTGTCGATATCATGGTGTGCCTCACTCTGTGTTGGAAGGCGATCCCAACTGATGTGCGAATAACAATAAGGCTGTTGTACAGTCGTTGGACGAGTACAACAGCCTATGGTTCCGAAATTCCTCGGTCTATGACCGCAGCTGGTTCAGTACATCCAACGGCAAGTCGTCCACCAGGGCTCCATTGGGATTGAACAGTTTGTTGCTGTCCACGAGCCTTCCGATCTGGGCGCCCTCCTCGATCGCTGCGTGTAGGTTCCGTGGCCTGACCGAATCGCCGGCGCGGACAACAGGCACACCCGCTTCCAACAAGGAATCGAACAGTTCGGTGTTGGGTCTGACCCAGCAAGACACGACATGATCGCACGCAATGGTGGTCTTGTTGAAATTGTTGTCGATAAGGTCGATCTCGCCATCCCTGATTTCATCGATCGTGCTGCGTTCGATGATTGTCACCGGATATTTGTAGGGTTTGGAATCGAGTCCTTCCGCATCGGTTTGGTTGAACCGTTTCCTGAATACGTACATATGGATCACTTCGACATTCGAGGCGAATTCCTTCTGGTCGGTAACCACGGTGACTTTCTTTCCAATGGAAGCCAAGTGGACCACGGTATCGACCGCCGGGTAATGTTCTCCCCAGACCACAACATGCTCCCCACTCAGTTTGACCGGTTTGCGGCCATCCTGCGGGTGATGCTCGCACGCGACCTTCGGACAGGCCATGACCGATTCCATGGAGAGTACGGAATCCTTCTTGCCGTGTACGTTCGGTACCCATGACGAGGCACCTGTCGCATTCACAACAAGATCGTACTTCTTCAAATCAGCGACACCGGGTACGCTCTTGAGTTTGACTTCCACAGGGAGTCTGGCGATCTGGTGGCGGATCCAATCCGCGTACCATTTCATCTTCTCTTTTCCGGGCGTGACACAGCAACCGAGGATCGCACCGCCCAATTCTCCCGTTTTTTCGAAAATCGTAACCTTGTGGCCCCTGGTCGCCGCATATCTTGCGGCTTCCATGCCAGCCGGTCCGCCACCGACCACCGCGATATCGAGCGGTACGCCGGCAGGCCGTATATGGGAGAAGTCAGCGTTTCCGCACTCGGGATTGATCGCGCAGGAGATTTCCTTCTTGGCCATCATCGATTCTTGCCAGCAACCGGTCAGACACGAGATGCACTTCCTGATTTCTTCGGTCTTTCCATATTTTGTCTTGATCGGCCAATAGGGATCGGCCAAGAGCTGGCGGGAAAGTCCGATCATATCGGTTTTGCCCTGGGCGATTATCTCGTCGCAATATCCCGGATCGCGTAAGGTATGGCTGATGATTATGGGAATTCCGACTTCCTTCTTGATAGCTTCCGAAGCGAATACGGTCCAACCTTCGGGGTAGGGCATCGGGTCGAATCCTGCTCCAGGACTCTCCTGGATACACTGGCTGATATCGAGTGCGGCTACGCCGGCGGCTTCGAAACGTTTCGCCACAACGATAGATTCGGGTAGTTCCCGCCCTCCCGGTACCCATTCGTCGGAGGAGAATCTGATGATGATCGGATAATCCTGTCCACATTTCCTTTGTATACAGGCAACGATGGCGAGGGGGAAGCGCATCCTATTCTCGAAACTTCCACCGAAACGGTCGTTTCGCGCGTTGAGGTAGGGACTCATGAACTGGGAAATGAGATATCCATGCGCGGCATGCAATTCGACAGCATCGAATCCCGCCTGCTTCAATCTCCATGCGGCTTCGCCAAATTCCTCGACAATCTCGATGACTTCATCTGTGGTAAGGACGTGTACGGTCTTCTTGGATTCGTCGGAGTTCGCATAGACAATGGCACGGCTTTGCGACCAAGGCAACGATACGGCCTGGTCGGTCGCCGCCAGCTTGCCTTCCCGCGGCAACGCGGCCTGTCTTCCCGGATGCTGCAACTGGACAGCGCAAATGGCTCCGTATTCGTGCATCGATTTGGCCAATCTGGCAAACCCGGGGATATACTTGTCGTCGTCGATAACCAGATTGGCTACTGTCGAACGGCCGGTCTTCCCATTCGGAGACGTTGCCCCGACTATTATCAGGCCTGTCCCACCCTTTGCAAGCAACTGGTGGTGGTGGATATCCCTGCTGCTGACAGAACCGTCGATGTGCGACGAGCTGATATCGGTCGGGACATGACAGATACGGTTCGGTACCAGTAGATTTCCGATTTTTATCGGCTTGAACAGGTGTGAATAATCAGACATGAAAACCTCCTTGAATCCATGCATCCATGGCGTGGCAAATCCTCGATCTCCTTTATTTGCCCGTACGGTCACGCTGATGGATGTTCAATAGCATTACCTTGCATCATGCAAACCATACCCGAAATTATAGGGGTGAATTGTATGTATGTCCAGACAAATATATTTTTCTTTCCAAAGCCTTTTATTATGCTGTGCAGCTCCCCTGCCATACTGCGAAATAGAAATTAGTTCATCATTTTTCTATGGAAAAAAACACATGGGTTCCATTTTTTTCCTGTATCTAATATATCAAGCCTCGAACATAAGGAAGTGATAGGATATTTCTTTTCAAATAGGCTAATTTGTTCCATGTGAAGGTCATATGTAGGATGGAACGAGCTTTCTAAATGATTGCACACAGAATTCAGCATATCGCCGTTCGGTATAAATCTGGCATTTCGGTTCTTCACCAGTGAAATTGGGCCTATTCCATCATGTCGGACCATGGAAGGTTTTTGATTGGGCGGTATAGCCGGTGGAATGTTTCTCCTGGTGGTCAAAGCACGGTCACCGCTTCAATCCTACATGCCAAATGTATGATAATTTGTCTGGACATACATACAATGTGGGTCTATACTTTTTTCATAAGTCCAAAAGACAAAGGGAGGTTCTGTATGAAGAAAAGAGTCGGAGTAATGCTGTTTGTGATGATTTTGGGTCTATTCATCACACTTGCTCCTGTTGCTGCCCAGGGAGGAGCTGAAAAGGATCAACTGACAATCGGTGTGGTTATTCCGTATCAGATCGGCTGGTTCGCTGGCTTCCACCAAGGGTTCTCGACAGTAGCCGAAGCAGAAAACGTAAAGATCATCTGGCAGTTCCACGAATACCGTCCGGATGAAGAGACCAAGGCTATCCAGAATTTGATCAGCATGGGTGTCGATGCGATCAACGTTACTTCGGCCACTCCTGAAAGTGCCGAATATTCGTGCCGCTTGGCCAATGAGGCCGGAATCCCGATTCAAGTCACCGAAAGTGGTGTTGCTCCTGGCGCAGGAAAGCCATTCGCCGACATCGACTTCAACTGGTACGAAACCTATCAGCAGATCGCAAAGGAATTGCGGGCTGCCGAAACTGGCGACCTCGATGTGCTGTTGATCCAAGGCTTCCTCGGATCTCCTCCGGTAATGCAGGGAATAAAGGGATTTGAGGACGCGATCAAAACCCTGCCAGGCATGAAGCTTGCTGCTCCTCCCCAGGATGGCCAGTATGCGACGGAACCTTCACTGAACATCACGAAGGGTATGGTCCAGGGCGGACTTGACTTCAATGTGGCGATCGGTTCCTGCCAGGAAATCACTGAAGGGATTATCCAGGGTCTGAAGGAAGAGAATGTCGATCTCGATGATGTGGTCATTGTTTCTGTCAATGGCGGACCCCAGGATGTGGTCAACCTCCAAGACGGAGAAATCGACTATGTCGTGAGCCAGCCGGTTGGATTGCACGGAATGATTTGTGCCCAGAACCTTATCAACAAGATGACTGGTAGAACATTCCAGACCAAGACCTATTCTCCGATCGTGTGGACAACCCGTGACAACTGGAAAACAGAATTGATTCCTTGGGAAGTCGATGCATCATGGATTCCGCTTGTCCAGGATTTTGTGAAGACCGGAAAATACAATGCTAGTCTCCGTCCGTAACATGACCGTGGTTTGACCTGGATTTTCAGTTGAGAACTAGCTGGGGACTCCTGGAAATGGAGTCCCTGGCTTTAAGAAGCAATCGCAACACATGGGCTGGGAGGTTAATGGATGGATTCGAGACCAATCTTGCAAGCTGTGCAAATCTGTAAATGGTATCCCGGGGTTCAAGCGCTGGATTGTATCGATTTTGAGCTGGAGGAAGGTGAAGTCCACGCGCTGGTTGGACAAAATGGCGCGGGCAAATCCACACTAGTTGAAATAATCGCAGGCTCCATTCCTTTCGATACCGGCAACTTGATAATCGATGGAAGCACTTGCCTGAACTGGGGGCCGGCACAGGCAATAGAATTTGGTGTCCAGACGGTGCACCAGGAGAATCAGCTGGTGGAAGAAATCAGTGTTGCTGAGAATATCTTCCTGTACAACTTGCCCCGGACAAAGTATGGGTTCGTGAACTTGTCCCATTGCATAGAGAAGGCGGACGAACTGTTGGGTGCTTTGGGTATCGATGTGTCCTCCGATAGGAAAGTCAGTTCCCTTACCTTTGTCGAGAAGAAGTTGATCAGCATAGCGAAAGCTTTTTCCCTGAAGGCAAAGATCCTCATACTCGACGAACCGACGGCTTCATTGGATGAACATGGAAAAAATGTGTTGTTCGAATTGATCAGACGCTATTCGAAAATGGGTCTGAGTACCATCTACATCTCGCACCACCTGAAGGAAATTTTTGAAATATGTGAACGGGTCACTGTTTTCAAGGACGGCCAACGGGTAAGTACGAGTAGGGTAGCTGATACTGATATCCATTCCATTGTCCATGAGATGATTGGAAAATCGTCGGACAAACTGTTCAAGCGGTCGATCAAACCCTTGGACAGGTCTGCTGCTGCCGAGACTCTGAATTTCAGCCATTTTAGCCGTGACAGTGCGGTAAAGGATGTCTCCTTCTCCATCAGGGCGGGTGAGATCTATGGACTGGCCGGACTGGTCGGCTCGGGAAGGACCGAGTTGGCGAACCTGATATTCGGAATCGATAGGAAGGACTCGGGAACCGTCCTGTTGAACGACAAGGATATTACACCAAAAAGCCCGTATGATGCGGTTCGGAAAGGGTTCGGATTCCTTACCGAGGATAGGAAGGATTCCGGCTTGGTCCTGGTCCATTCGGTGAAGGACAATATTTCGTTGGTCAACCTGGTGAAGAAGCCTTTGGGCGATGGGTTCTTGCGTCTTGGCAAAGAGGAAGATGAAACGAAAATTGTTTCCGATAGTCTGGATGTCAAGACGCCAAGCGTCCATCAACGGGTAATCAACTTGAGCGGAGGCAACCAGCAGAAGGTTGTGCTTGGAAAGTGGTTGTTCGCGGAATCGAATATCATCATATTCGACGAACCCACTGTGGGTATCGATGTCGGCAGCAAGAGCGATATCTATAAGCTTATCGACCGCTTGGCTGCTGAAGGCAAGTTCATCATTATCATTTCTTCCGATAATCCCGAACTGGTGTCGGTATGTGACCGGATCGGCATCATGCGGTTCGGCGAGTTGGTCAAGGAACTGGAAGGGACCGAAATTTCGGAAGAACACATACTACAATACTCGCTCGGCGTCGAAGCGGTACAAGTACAGGGGTTATGAACATGGACATGACAAGGAAAAAGAAGAGTAGTCTCAAATTGAATCAATCGTTGCTGCTGGTTTTTGTGATCTTCGGATTGATCATAATCGCCTCGATTGTGAATCCTCGATTTATCAGGATCAGCAATCTGGTGAATATCCTGCAGCAGATTTCCGTATTGGGAATCATTGCCTGTGGTGTCGGAATGCTCCTGATCGCCGGCCAGATAGATATCTCGGTGGGAGCCCAAGTGTCGTTGATGGGAATCCTCATGGCAATGATCATCGAGAGGGGATTCAAGATCCCTCCAGATGCAGCCAACGCATGGATGACCGCATGGACCATACCGTTCGCAATTCTGGCAACACTCGTAATCGGAGCATTTCTCGGTCTGTTCACCGGCTTCATCGTGATACATTCACGGGCCAGTTCATTCATAGTGACCCTGGCCTTGGGGTCCGTGTACAAAGGGCTTGCCCTCCTGATAAGCAAGGGCTCCTCCTTTTCCCTCTATGGGAAGTTCGAGTTGTTGGGAAGAGGTCAGATTTTCAACGGATTGCCCGTCTCGATCATCTTTTTCGTATTGATCGTGGCACTCACCTATGTCTTGTTGAAATACACCCGCTATGGAAGATTCCTCTACTCGATCGGAGGAAACAGGAAGGCCGCGTTCGTCTCGGGTATCAATACCACCCGGGTGACCATGCGGGGATTCATTTCCGTGGGTCTATTGAACGCTTTAGCCGCCTTGATCCTCATTTCGCGGGTTGGAACCGCACTGGCCACCACAGCGGATGCCTACTCGCTCGATGCCTTGGCGGCGATTGTTGTCGGTGGTGTCTCGATTACCGGTGGCAAAGGCACCGCCATGAGCATTTTCCTGGGCGTCCTGTTGATCGGACTGGTCGGCAATGCCTTGGTTGTCATGAATATCAACCCCTATTTGCGGGGTGTCGCGATTGGAACGATCATAATCATTTCCGTGACGTTCGGTGAGATGTCGGAAAACAAACGATAATACAGTATATGGAGGAGGGCTTTCAAAATGAGCGAATTGAAGAACATCGACTTGTTGTCAACGATACAGGGTTCCCTGTTTGAGGATTTCTTTCCCGAAGCATGGGATATGTCCAGGATAGACTATTGTTGCAGCCGGAAGCCCGAGGAAGTCTATAAGCGTGAAGACTGGTGGCATAAGGATTTCCAACCTGTCGGGGCGGCAACCTTGGAAGATTTCAACACGATCATGGGCCATGAGATCGCAATGCAGATCAAGCTTGCCCGGGACAACGGCCAGGACATTGTGATGATCTGGTCGGTTGGACCGATGGGCATGTATCGGTGGGCCGTCGAGTTCCTGAAACGTTGGAATGTCAGCTGCTCCCACGTGCATGGTTTCAACATGGATGAATGGAGCGACTCGGAGGGAAACACCCTGCCCAGCTCCAACCCCGGAGCGTTCCAGAATGCTATGGAACGGGCCTTCTACGGTCCCCTCGGCAATCTGACCATACCCGAGAAGCAACGCCATTTCGCAACCAAGAAGGAGTTGCCGACCTTTGCCGAC
Source organism: Spirochaetae bacterium HGW-Spirochaetae-4 (assembly GCA_002839335.1). Taxonomy (GTDB): domain Bacteria; phylum Spirochaetota; class Spirochaetia; order Sphaerochaetales; family Sphaerochaetaceae; genus UBA8525. The sequence continues at coordinate 6,167 of PGXU01000079.1, read as the reverse complement.
CAGATCGGTGAATTGCGGTCCAAGGGTGCTCGGTTCGTCGTCGTGTACGGTATCGGCTGGGTGTTCCATATTGCGTTCTGGGAACCACATTTTGCCGCCGACTACGACTCCGAAGCCGATTGGAGGAAAGCAACCCACCGGGTCGCGGCCAAGCTCCACCCCCTGACAGTGATCCAGAACTCGATCACCAGCTTCAAGAGCAGGATCACCTTGGTTCCGGCACGGGCCAATACGATCGGACCAGGCATTTTCCTCGGTGCCGATTATACGATCGGAGGAGTCGATGGATTCTTGCCTTCAAGGAACATGATGTACCAGGGACAATCCCTTTGGGTCACGCTCAAATACGGGCCCACCATGTGGATTCCTTCGACCTATATGCCGCAATTGCCAGGCAAGTTGATGTTCATCAATGCATTGGCCGGACCGCTCGAAGCAGAAGTGAACTGATTTGGGGACAAGCCATGAATACGAACCTGGTGCTGTACAATGGTAAGGTAGTCGCTGAAACCACGACATTGGAGAATGGATATGTCGCTGTGGGCAACGGAAGGATCCTGGGAATCGGGGAAGGCCCGGTTCCCAAGGAATACAAATCGTATGAGCCGATCGATGTTCATGGAAAGGTCATATCCCCAGGTCTTATCGATATGCATACCCACGGCATCACAAATATCGACTTCATGAACGCCAGTTATGAAGAGGTCGAGAATGCGTTGCGCGAGTATGCGAAATACGGAGTGACGAGCCTGGCACCGACGACCTTGTCCAATCCGATCGACATAATCGTCAGACAACATAAGCTGATCAGGGAAGTCAAGAACACCAGTTCGGTTGGCGCCATGATCATCGGAACCCACATGGAGGGTCCTTGGCTTGCCGCACGATGCAGGGGAGGCCATGACCTGGTGTACCTGCAGTCGCCACAACCCGAAGTTGTGGACCATGTGCTCAGGGAAGTGGGGGACATATTGGCCTCGGTCACCTATGCGCCTGAACTGGATAATTCTGTGTACCTGACCGAACAGCTCTCCTTGCATGGGATCCTGCCGGTATTCGGACACACCGAAGCGACATTCGAGGAAGCGCAGGCATCGATCCTGGCAGGTGCACGGCATGTGACGCATATGTACGACACGACGCTCGGGTACAAGGAGAATCCGGAGGAGGCCCTGGTGATGATGCCCGGAATGGAGACGGCGGTGTTGATGGACGACCGGGTCAGTATCGAGCTGATAGGTTGTCCCGTACATGTGCCCAAACCATTCTTCAAGTTCATCGAGAAGGTCAAACCCCACAACAAGACCATCGTGGTCACCGATTCGCTTGTGGGGACGGGTTTGCCAGAGCAAACCGTGCTGTCCTACGAGGACGGACACCAAGTGTATGTCGAGGACGGTGTGTTGCGTATGATCAATGATGATCCTGCGATCAATGGCAACCTGACGGGAAGTGCGGTAACGCTCAATGTTGCGCTGCGGAGATTGAAAGAGTATGCCGAGCTGAAACTCTCGAGGGCAATCGAATGGGCCAGTTTGAATCCGGCGACAGCCCTGGGAGTGGAACGGAGGACAGGAAGCATCAAGGTCGGAAAGGATGCCGACATAATCGTAATGGATGAGGATTGTGTGGTCTCCCTGACGATTTCAAAGGGAACTGTAGTATACGACAATATGTAGAGGAGGAGATGTTGCTATGAAGAAGAAATACAAAGTAGGACTGGTAGGACTGGGATGGGTCGGAGGAGCCCACTTGGAGACATTCATGAAGTCCGAACGGTTTGAACCTTACGCCATCATGTCGACAAGGAAACTCGACCCCAAGGAAATTGAAGCGAAATATGGAGCCGTGGTAAAAATCTACAATGACTATGATGCATTTGTAGCCGATCCGGAAATCGATGTCGTCGATATCTGCACACCACATTTCCTCCATGCCGAGCAGACGATCAAGGCAGCACAAGCTGGCAAGGATCTGATTATCGAGAAACCCCTTGCGCTGAACTTCGAGGATACCAAAAGGATGTTCGATGCTATCAAGAAGCACAACACCAAGACGTCGGTCTGTTTTGAAGTTCGGTTCACCTCCTCCGTCGCGGCGTCCAAATCCATCATGGAGAAGGGGCTGATCGGAGACCTCTATTACGCAGAAGCGGATTATTACCATGGTATCGGGCCTTGGTACGCCAACCAACGCTGGGAAGTGAAGAAGGAATTCGGCGGCAGCTCCCTGTTGCGGGCCGGTTGCCATGCCCTGGATTTGTTGCTGTATCTCGCCGATCAGGAAGTCGAGGAAGTCTTCACCTATGGCAATAAGAATCCGAATAAGATTTTCGAACCCTACGATTACGATACCAATACCGTCACGTTGTTGAAATTCAAGAACAACAAGATGATCGGCAAAGTCTCCTCGGTCACGGATTGCCGCCAACCATATGTCTTCAATGTGAATCTGGTCGGAAGCGAAGGCTCCATAAAGAACGACCAGTTCAGCAGCAAGCTGATAGATGGTTTGAAGGGTTGGAACACACTCGATGTCACCCTCATCGACAGCGGGGATGTGTCCGATCACCCCTATCTGAGCCAGTTCGATCATTTCGCCGATTGCATGGACAATGGGAAGGACCCTCACAACAACTTCGCAAGTGCTTATGAATCTCATCGGGTAATTTTCGCAGCCGACAAATCGGCTGAAACCGGACGGCCAATCAGAATTGATGAATTCAAGTAAATATACTAGGATGTTCTGCGGAATAACACTTCTGCAGAATATCTATTATTCTGGAAAATTTTAATAACCGTAAGATCCAGATACGTAATTGAGGGCCATTTTGGACGATGCAATACTGAAGAAAAAGATCAATAAGAACATTCCGATTCCTTTGTATTACCAACTCAAGGAGTTGTTGCTCGAGTATATCGAGAATTCAGATGAAGATGCAGTCTTGCCAACCGAAACCACATTATGTAGCATCCACAACATTTCCCGTTCCACTGTCCGACAAGCACTGGGGGAATTGACTGCCGAGGGCTATATCACACGGAAGAAGGGGAAGGGAACCGCGATCCTTCCCAGGAAAATCAAACAGGATTTTCTGGTGATATTGGAAAGCTTCAATGACGAGATGCAGGAAAAGGGGCTCAAGCCGACTACCGAAGTGATAAGCAAATCCATTATGGTCCCCTATCTGAGTGTCCAGAAGGCGCTGAATCTTTCGAGTGAAGATGAAGTGATCCAGCTGGTGAGGATGCGGAGCATCAATGAGATTCCATTGGTCCTGGTCACCACCTACTTGCCCGCCGATTACCACAACCTTCGCAAGATTATCCATGAGGATCTTGAACACAAGTCGATGTACAACCTATTGGAAACCAAGTACGACACGTTTATCATCTCGTGCCGAAGGATGTTGGAGATTCGGCTCGCAGGAGATTTCGAAGCACAACACCTCAAGGTCGAAAAAGGTGCTCCCCTGCAATACATCGAGACTGTTTCCACCGATGCCGACCGGCAGCCCATTGAATTCTCCAAGGCCTTTTACCGGGGCGACAACAACAAGTTCTTCATAGAAACGATAAAAAGATCCATGGTATAGGCTGGTTTTCCTTTTTCGGACGATGCTCGCATCCACATGTTTGGGGGATTTGTCGATATGGTTGAACACTTGGCTGGAATTGAAGACTTCTTCATAAAACGGATTACAGGCGAATGGCCAACGGTCAACCCTGCCAAAGGATATTTCTTGACTGCTCCCGGGCGGGTCAACCTTATCGGAGAGCATGTGGACTACAGCAATTGCCCGGTACTCCCGATCGCAGTCGACAAACATATACTTGCGTATGTTGTGCCGATGGACACGCCCACTGTCCAAGTCGCGGATTTGCATATCGCCAATGGAAGTATCCGGTTCACATTTACACCCGATCCTCCACCAGGATATGCAATCCCCTCCTACCAGACCGGCCATTGGGGCAATTACATCAAGGCCGCGATACACCAGCTTCTCCAGGAGAAGCTCCCGGTCGACGGATTGGTGGCTGGTTCTTCAACGACAGGTACCGGTTGCAAGGTCTGGGACATGGGGTTTTCCATGGTGTTCAGCAGCACCATTCCACAAGCGGCGGGGATGAGTTCCTCCTCCGCGCTTGTGGTCCTGTCGGCGATCGCATTTCTCGAGGTGAACCACATACCCTACGAGACGGTGGAGCAACGGCTGATACTCGCCGATATTTGCCGAAGGGCGGAAATGTACGTCGGCACCCGGGGTGGGGGAATGGACCAGGCCGCGATCATCATGGGCAAGGAGAACTATGCGACAAAGATTTCCTTCAACCCCTTGTCGGCCGACCTTATCCCCTTTGGGCAGGATTGTGCGATCGTGGTCACCCATTCCACAATCGAAGCTCCAAAGACCCGGGCGATGATGGAGGCTTACAATCGCCGAAGCATAGAATGTTCCCTTGCGGCCGCAATTGTCTCCAAAGTATTCGAAATGGATCATGGTATACCTTCACTCGAGTATATCGGAGATTTGACCCCGGCCAAGACGGGATTTCCAACAAGCCGCCTGGACGAACTGGTCGCCGGAATATTCCACGAAGACCCCTATTCGCCGGAGGAGATTGCCTGGCTGCTGGGAATCCCGGTTGCATCGATGAAGACCCGCTATTGTAGGATGCGGGACGGATCGCAATTTCCAATTCCACCCGAAGGGTTCAAATTGTACCAACGGTTTTTCCATGTGTGGAACGAATGGAAGCGGGTAGAGGAATCGCTGGTACTCATAGAACGGGGACAACTCGACCAATTCGGCAAACTGATGGATGCCTCCCATGCCTCGTGTCGCGATTACCATGAGGTGAGCTGTCCACAACTGGACACGTTGACCGAGATTGCCCGAACCAATGGCGCTATGGGCTCCAGATTGACAGGAGCCGGATTTGGCGGTTGCGCGGTAAGCCTGGTTGCACCGGACAAGTTGGAGTCCTTCATCCAGGATATCCTGTCAAAGTACTACGGGGAGTATCTGCACATGAAGGAATCCGAGGCACGCCAGTACGTGTTCGTGGTGAAGCCTTCGGCTGGCGCCGGAAGGTACCAGGTACCATTTTAATATTTTGTATGCAAAATTGATATTTGGTACCAGGTACTTACGACCGGTAATCCTTGCGCATCGTCTTTTTCCTCAGCGAGAGAAAACGATTGATCGCCTTTTCGGCGATACACTTTTCCCGCATGGAAAGAAGAAACTCGTTGCGGTACTACTTCAGTTCCGGTGGGCAGTTACCCGAACGGATGTAATCTTGCTTGGCTCCCGACAACCGGCGGTCATCGCAGTACCGTTGGAACTCCTCGTGCAGGATCTGGCTGGGAGTCCTGAGATGTTCATCCTTCTCAAGATTTCCCATCCAATCAAAGCGCGACGTCTTTTCCTGCAGTTTGAACGCGTAATTGGCCAAAGCGGTGTTCCTATCGGAACCGATCAAATCGAAAAGGGCGTCGAAATCGGTAATGCCATGGGCATCGCGGGTGAGGAATTCATGATGTGATGACCACTTGTATTCATGTGGCCGTATACATAACCCGGCCTTCACAGGATTCCATGCGATGTATCCGATGATGTTCATGAGGTACTGGTTGTCGCACACCTTGAACCGTTTGTATGGTCCCTCGTAGATGGTACCGGTACGCTCGTACTTTCGATTGTAGTATCGTGAGAACTTTACATTCACTGCCATGAAAAATTGCGATATCGGCTGATTGCCTGCCTCTATCAACACATGGTAGTGGTTGTTGAGAATCGTATAATACAGGATTCGGACATCGTGCTTTCTCGCATATTTCCCCAATATTTGGGTCAGGAGCGTCTTCTCAGCATCTGTCTGGTATATGGCATTGCGATTGTTTCCCCGTTGGGTCACGTGGAACAACATTCCCGGTCGTTGATGGTTGCGGTATCTTCCCATGGTTTTTTAACCCTCCACGAGAAACACGCCAAGGAATACGATTTTGCTTCAACGAACGTACCAGGTACTATTTTTCAATTTTGTATACAAAAACGAAAATGCGGGGTCATCCGCATTTTGCGTGGTCAAGGGGTCCGAGAAGTGCTTGGGAGGAATTGGTCCATAACGTTTGCTTGGCCAGTTGCTTGATGTGGTCCGGGA
>PGXU01000078.1 GCA_002839335.1 Spirochaetae bacterium HGW-Spirochaetae-4 | reverse complement strand
ATTCCCACCGTTTCCCGCATTTTGGGCCAAATGGATTGTGATTACAGCGTTGTTGGCGTTCGGTTCGTATTGGTGGGCATCGATTATCCTGCTTGGATCCTTGATCGAAGCTGCGTATCTGTTCAAATGGTTCTTGAATGCAGTCAAATCTCCAGTCGATCCGGGGACTGTCCACGATGAAGTGATTCCAGAGGATTTCCCCGAAGAGCCCGTGAAGGAACCAATGGCAGGGGCTTCCCCGGCTGGTATCGTTGCACGTATACCTCGACAATCTTCCGGCGGGTGGATCGCCCCCTTCATGGCGGCCGCAGTGCTGGCGGCATGTGGAATGCTGCTCGCCACAGTGTTCATACTCCGTGGTCGAATCTCCGGATACCGGGACATGGTCCTGTTGCTACCCCTCGCGGTGTTGGTGCTTTGGACCGTATTCGACGTGATTCGCGTACCCTTCAAACTGCAAATGGGATTGGCGATCGTGTGTTCTGCCGGGTATGGATTGGTTTTTCTCCCCGGTTTGGATGGTATCAGGTTGGTATTCGGTCTGATATTCATTGCCGGTTCTGCCGTCCAGATGGTACCGCTGCTCAATCGTCGGGGGCACCACCGTGGACTTGCGGGAATGCTGCTCGCGCTGGTGTTTTCCTTGGGAAACCTGCTGTTCGCATCTTCAGCCCTGGAATTCTTCTTCTCTTGGGAACTCATGACGATCACCTCCTTCTTCCTTGTCGTACGGGGCAGGCAGGCCTCGGGAGCCGCATTGCGATACCTGGTATTCTCGTTGGGAGGAGCCTTCAGTATCCTGGCAGGATTGTCCTTCGGTTCCAGTCCCTTGGCGGCACTGTTGCTCGGTATCGGCTTCCTTGTCAAAATGGGCACACTCGGGTTGCACATCTGGCTTCCCGGTGCCTATGCCGAGACCGATGACGATGTGTCGACGTTCTTCTCTTCGGTTACGAGCAAGGCGGGACTATTCATGCTCTTCCTCCTTGCCGGGCTATTCGTACAGGAGGCGATTCCTGCCGGATTCGCCGCGGGAACCCGTTTGGAGAGCCTGTTGTCGGGCATTACCTTCACCGACCTGTTGGGTTGGTTGGGGGTTGCCACCGCCTTTGCCGGGGCATTCCTTGCCCTGTTCAAGGAGGATATCAAATATACGCTCGCCTATTCCTCTATGGGCCAGGTCGGCTATATGTTGCTCTCCTTCGCCCTCATGTCCCAATTGGGTTGGATGAACAGCCTCTATCTGGCGGTCACCCACCTGATGTTCAAGGGGATGCTCTTCGTGGCTATCAGCGGGGTGGTGTACCGCACCAAGACCCGTTTGATGTACCAGATGGGTGGCTTGATCACCCGTATGCCGATTACGTTCTTTACCGTGCTCATCGGCATTATCGCAGTCTCGGGCGTTCCTCCATTGACCGGCTTCGGTGCCAAATGGATGCTGTACACCGCCTTGATCGAAAAAGGATGGTATCTGCAGGCCGCTCTCGCCATGTTCGCATCGGGCATCGCCTTCCTCTACCTGTTCAGGCTTATCCACGTGATATTCCTCGGACAGTTGAAGGATGAGCACCGGACAGTCACCGAGGCTCCGATCTGGATGCTGATTCCGCAAGTCGTCGGGATTGCCGGAATCATGTTGTATTCCATGTATCCTTCGCTCCTGTTGAAACGGCTCGAGACTGCTGTCGCTCCGTTCTTCGAAACCACCATTTCGTGGGACGGGTATACGGTGCTCTCAACGCTGGGGTATTGGAACGGAACAGCGGTCATGTATGTGACCATGGGAGTCTTCTTGGTGCCGTTGCTCTGGTTGCTGATCGTCCAACGCAAGAACACCCAGAAAGTCGGACAGTTCAATATCGTATACGCCGCCGAGCGTCCGTATCGTCCCGAGACTACCCATTTCGGATACAACTTCTTCGCTCCCTATGAGAAGGCACTCGGATTCCTCCACAAACCGCTGGCAACACGCTTCTGGTACCGGGTCGTCTCCGTGGCGGAGGTCGCCGGAAGCATGGTCCGCAAATTGTATACGGGAAATATCCAGACCTATGCACTCTGGATCGTGATCTATACCGGTATCCTGTTGTCGATACTCCAGAGAGGGATGTGATCGTATGAATGAAATTATGACCAAGGCATGGTACACGCTCATATCGTTGTTCGTGATAACCAATTACGGTTTGCTGCTCGGCGGCACGATGGCACGGGTTCGGGCCAAAGTACAGGGACGGATCGGCCAACCGGTCTGGCAACCGTATATCGATATTCTCAAGAACAATTTCAAACGTACCGGAATCTACCACGGTGTCATGTTCTATCTTGGACCGGTATTCCGCCTGGCAGGCGGACTGGGAACCTACCTGTTCATTCCCGCGGTATACGGCTCGCTTGTGTTCTCGAACTTCTCCTTCTCCGGCGACTTGCTGCTGGTGATGTATTTCATCTTTTTCGGCCAATTGGGTATGGCGCTGGGTGCCGGTCAAAGCGGACATCCCTACAGTCCGCTCGGGGTTTCCCGTGGATTGGCCCAAATGACGGCCTTCGAGGTGCCCTTCGCACTCTCGGTAATCGCAATCGCGTCACAATACCAGACCCTTTCGATAACGGAGATAGTCGCCGCCCAACAGGGAGGAATACTCAATTGGGTCGCATTCACCAATCCTCTCGCCATGGTAGCGGGAATGATCTCGTTCCTCGGCATGTCGATGGGCAATCCGTTCAGTGTGGTCATCGCTCCCCAGGAGATACCGATCGGACCGCCGACAGAAATGCAGTCGAGCTTTCTCGGGATGCTCCAGACCAACAGGGCCATCTTCAACGGTGCCAAGCTGGTACTGTTCATGAACTTGTATTTCGGTGGAGCCACGAATATCGGTGTCATGGTAATCAAGACGTTCTTGATCTATCTCTATACGGTGATTGTCGATGCATCGTTCCCACGTTTTAGGACCGACCAGTCGATCCGGTTTTTCCTAGGAATTCCCGCGTTGATTGGAATTGCGGCAGTCGTACTGCAGATGCTGTAGGAGCACAGGCATATGAAGGAGTCGAATATGGATGGGTTGCAGACAACCGCGACAGAGACAGAACAGCAGCTGGAAGATATGGCCAAGGAGATGCGGTTGGCAAACGATGGACTTTTGGAGCAGGACAAGGGCTATTTCTGCGATGTGCGGCCCCATCGCGTGGAACCGTACAAGGGGATCATGGAGTCCTTCGCCAACTGGGCACGTTCGCAATCGCTCTGGATCCTCGGATTCGGGACCGGATGTGGCGCCATAGAGTTGCGGCCGCTCATGACATCGCGGTTCGACATGTATCGCTATGGAATCCAGGCACGGCCGACTCCGCGCCAATCCTGTGTCTTCATAATCGGCGGCTATGCCTCGGTGAAAACCCTCAAGCGGATAGTCAGGAGCTATGAACAGATGCAGGGACCGAAGTTTGTCCTCGGTTTGGGCAGTTGTACGGTCAACGGTGGCATGTACTGGGACAGCTACAACACGATCAACCGGATCGACCAGTACATACCGGTGGATGTCTATATCGCCGGTTGCATGCCGCGTCCCGAGGCGCTGCTTGGCGGATTCATCAAGCTCAAGCAGATGATCCGTGAAGGCAAATGCGAGGGTATGAACAAATACATCGATGATTTCGATTGGTACAAGGCAAATCAGAAACAGATTATCCACGATTGGAACATGCCGGATTACAACTGGTGACCAAGAGGAGCGCGTGTGGCAACTGAACGACAGGAAAGGACAATACAGGAAGTGAAGGACTCGGACCCGGTGTGCGATGGACAGGCCGGATTGAAGTTCGTCCATGTGGGAGCCGACCAGGCTGTGGCATATATCACCCGACTTCGCGATGTGCAGGGGTATACGCATCTGGTATTCTTCACCGCCATCGACTATATCGAGGATTCCATTTTCCGTCTTACCTATATGGTGCACAACTATGCCAGTAGGCAGGATCTAGGGGTGCAAGTCGACATTCCGCGCCAAGGGGCGACCATGGAGTCGATCCATCACCTGTGGCCGCATGCTGCGACCTACCAGAGGGAATTGAAGGAGATGTTCGGCATCGATTTCCCCGGCAGCCCGGGAGTCGACGACAGCTTTATCCTGGAGGGTTGGACCGGGATTCCTCCCATGCGTCGGGAGTTCGACACCAAGCTCTATTCCGAGCAGACCTATTTCCCGAGACCGGGACGGGTCACACACGACACTGCGGCATATATGAAAGAAAAATTGTACCCCAGCGAGGCCGAAACATGGTAGAAACGGTGAAATACGATCCAAGAAGCAAGTTCCCTCCAGTAGATGCCAACAGCGGCAAGAGTGTGTACAACCTGCTATCGGGAAAATATATGAAGGTCTGGCAGGGTCCGCAGCATCCTGGCATCACCGGAAACATGTCCCTCGAGCTTACCGTGTGCGGTGACGAGATAATCGATTGCAAGACACATGTCGGGTATTTGCACCGGGGATTCGAGAAGTTGATGGAACGACGCAGATATATCCAATGTTTTCCCCTGGTGTGCAGGATTTGTGTGCCTGAACCCGACTTCAACGAATACCTGTTCGCCGAAGGTACCGAAGAGCTTGCCGGAATCGAGATACCCGAGAAGGCCCGTTGGTATCGGGCCTTGACGTTGGAGATGGCGCGATTGGCCTCGTTCCTGATGTGGATAGGTGGGCAGGCTGCGGCATTCGGCATGGGAACGATCGGGCAATGGACAGTCACCATGCGCGACTATGTGCTCGATCTGTTCGAGGAGCTCAGCGGAGGACGCATCTACCACATGTATATAATTCCCGGTGGCGTCCGGGCGGATCTTCCCGCCGGTTTTGCGCTTCGGGTGGAGCAGACGCTCGCACAGATATGGAAGGTACTCGACGATGTCGAATTGGCACTGATGTACAATGCGGTCTTCAAGAAACGGGCTATGGGACTTGGGGTTATCACGCCGTCGATTGTCGACGAATACGGTATCACCGGTCCGAATGCGAGGGGTAGTGGAATCCAACGGGATATCCGTAAGGACAATCCCTACCTGGTCTATGACCAACTGGAATTCTCCATCGTTACCGAAACTGGTGGGGATGCGTATGCACGCACTTGGGTCCGGTTGCGTGAGACAAGGCAATCCATCGACCTGATTCGCCAGATGCTGGAAATAATGCCGACTTCCGGTCCCTTCTTCCAGAAGCTGCCGAACGTGTTGCATTGGAAGATTCCTGGGGGACAAACCTACAAGAAGGCTGAATGCACGAGGGGCGAGTACGGATTTTTCATGGTTTCCGATGGCACCGAATTGCCGCGAAGAATCTATGTCCGGGGTCCGAGTTATACCCATGCGGTCACATTGATGGAGAAGCTGGCGGTCAATGTGAATATCGCCGATACCGCGGGACTTATGGTCTCCCTGCATACCTACCCGCCGGAAATAGAGAGGTGAGACGATGAGTTTGAAAGATATCATAGCTCCGTTTTCCGTATGGAAGCGGGTCTTCGAAAAACCCTACACGAACAAGAAGCCGATCGATACCCGTCCGGGAGCTCCCCGATACCGTGGTTTCCATGTGAATGACCTGGATACCTGCATCGGGTGCGGCACCTGTGAGGAAATTTGCCAGAACGTTGCGATCGACATGGTCCCGGTACGGGAAACACGTCACGGCGATTCGGGATTGCGTCCGAAAATGGATTATGGCCGGTGCTGTTGGTGCGCCCTCTGTGTCGACATTTGTCCCTCGGGTTCCTTGGGGATGAGCAACGAATACCTCTGGGTCGACGGGGACCCCGAGGTTTTCCGATTCATTCCGGGACATGACGAGAAATCGTGGAACGACAGCGAACTCGGATATCGGCGGGCGGAGGGCTACGATCTACTCGAGGGAAGTCGTGTTCCCATGCCGATGCTTTCGGTCGAAGAGAGCCAGAAGAGTTTCGTCGAGATGGTGCAGGGGTATTCCAAAGAACAGGCGAAAGCCGAAGCGGACCGGTGCATTGCCTGTGGCATCTGTGTGGCGACATGCCCGGCGCATATGCAGGTTCCCGAATATATCAAGGCAATACGGGACGATGACATGGTCGAAGGCCTGAGGATCGTATACCAGGCCAATCCCTTGCCGGCATCGTGCGGGCGTGTCTGCTCGCATGCCTGCGAATATGTCTGTGCCATGAAACACAAGGGAGAAGCGATTTCCATCCGATGGTTGAAACGTTATATCGTCGATCAGATCTATCTTGGCGAATATTCCAAGATCCTGCACGAATGCGAACCGGACAATGGAAAGAAGGTTGCGATCATCGGGTCGGGTCCCGGTGGATTGAGCGCCGCCTATTACCTGCGTCTGCTTGGATATGCGGTGACAATCTACGATGCAAACGAGAAGGCCGGAGGTATGCTCCGGTACGGTATTCCCGAATATCGTCTTCCGTACGATCAAGTCGAGAAGGATATCGAATTCATCGCATCCTTGGGTGTCGAGTTCCGTCAAAATGCCCGCATAGGAGTCGATGTCGATTTCCTGGATATATACGGACACAACGATGCGGTATTCTTTTCCACCGGTCTTTCCGATCCCTTCGGGTTGGATATTGCCGGTGAGGACCTTCCGGGTGTCGTATCCGGGCTCGACCTGCTGGCCGATGTCACACATGGCAAGACACCGGATATCGGCTCGTCCGTTGTCGTCGTCGGTGGCGGCAATGTCGCCATGGATGCGGCCCGGACTTCACGTCGTTATGGTGCGGAGGTGACGATCCTCTACAGACGCCGGGAGGCCGATATGCCTGCCGACAGCGAGGAGATCCATGAGGCGAGGGGCGAGGGATGTGAAATCGTAGTGCAGGCTATTCCCCTACGCATCGAAAAGGGAACGGATACACGCTTGATGCTCTATTGGGGGAAAGCGGAGATGGTGTCGGATGGCCCGGGCAAACGCCCGAGGCCGGTATTGATCGAGGGTTCCGAGGAGGTGATTGCCTGCGATACGGTGATTCCGGCGATCGGACAAGCCGCCGACCTCACCTTCTTGCCCCAGGATATCGCTTCCAGACTCGTCGGCAAACGCGGGTATGTGGAAGTCGACGAGTTCCATAGGACACCTGTTGCCAAGATCTATGCCGGGGGTGATATCGCAAATCCGAAACGGGATGCGATCAGTGCGATTGCGAACGGACATTCGGCGGCGAAGGGTATCGATATATATTTGGGCAATTTCCAGGATTAATCGTTCAAATGGACAAAATCCGGGGATTGGGGTACCATGGTGCGGCATGTGCAGGGAGTGGGAATGCAAAACGATACGCCTAAGGCTGAGATATTGGCACAAGTAATGGAAAAGTTCGACAAGAACCAATGCGCACTGGTCGAGAGGATGCTCTCGATCATGTCAAACCCGGTTCGTTTCCATATCCTCTGTGCCTTGGAGAAGGAATCGTTCTCCGTGTCGGAGCTGATGGTGTTGAGCAACAGCCATGTATCCAACGTTTCCCAACAATTGAAGATGATGACCCTCGCCGGGTATATCAGCAAGGAACGGCAAGGTAAGCAAATCATCTATACGCTCAAGGATGGGCGAATACGTGAGTTGATCCACAAGCTCGAAGAGTTGTTCGGCGATACCCGATAGCGTTCGGCAGGAGTATCTCAGGCCGAGAAGAAGCTGTGTATCATGGATACCAACGTGTCCCGTTCGGCCGATGGTGCATACAGGCTATCGATTTCCAGCAATGCTTCCTCGAACAGCGCGAATGCACGCTTTCTGGCTTTGGCAAGGGTTCCCGATGCCTGGATTTTTCCGAGCAGTTCCTCGATCGACGCGGCCGATCCGTCGTGCCCGGCTTTCCTGGCTTGTTGGAACACACCTGTGAGGTACTCGACCTGATCGGGATTCTCCTCGACAAACATGATGATTGGCAGGCTCTTCTTGTTCTCGACGATATCGTCGCCCCGTTTCTTGCCCGGATTGCCTTTCTCAAGGTTGATGACATCGTCCAGTATCTGGAATCCTACACCGATGGTCTCGGCGATATGCCCGGCATGCCCGATCACCCGCGGGTCGTCGACCGCAAGCACCGCACCGATCTCGCATCCCATGGCGGCTAGGCATCCGGTCTTCAACCGGCACATCAATTCATATTCCTGTACTGTGGGAAAGGTCCTGTGGTGGTGATGCCAACAGATATCCATGCCTTGGCCCATATGGACCCTGCGCATGTACTTCGCGTAGATCTGGTAGATCTGTAGCTTCACCTTGTCGTCGAGGGGAGCCTCGTCTATGGTTTTTGTTGGCAGGAAGTAGAGCAAATTGCCGGCATTGATCGAAAAATCCTCCCCATACAGGATATGCATGGCAGGACCACCACGCCGCCAATCCGACTTGTCCTCTATATCGTCGACAATCAGGCTGCCGTTGTGGGGCAATTCGACAAGCGAGACAAGACGTTCGGCCAACGCCAAGGCCGCATCGCCACCCAGCATCTTGGCCGTCAGCATCATGAACAATGGACGCCACCGCTTGCCGCCCCGGCGGATAAGGTCCCGTGCCGGTTCGCTGAACTGGTCGATGGTCATGGTGTCTATCGGTGGGGCGGGACTGCCGAGTACCCATTCGATCCACGTCTGGTCGGACGATTCGGGAAGCACCCGTTTCAACTCATGTTCAATTGTGTTCAGCCATCGGTCCATGGGCGGATTATACGGACTCGTGCCGATACTTACAATACACAAGGAACCGCGAGAGGTTTTTCACCGCTTGACTGTACTTTTGTCACAGTACTTCCGGTGCGAATCTGTTGACAATTCTGGCGGAACATGTTTAATTGCTAGTAGCAACAATTGCTATGTGCAACTATTAGTTCCGGCGGTTGTTCAAGGAAAGGAAATGATTGACGAGATTCTGCAAATCAAGAAGCGATGCAATTTCAGCGATGAGATTGGCAAGGAGCATGGCCTCACACCCAACGAGGTGGAATGTATTTCCGCCATTGCTTCCCACACCACCATCTCTTCCAAGCACCTGTCGTCGATCATGGACCTTTCTCCCTCCCGAGGCAGCAGGATCGTGAACAAACTCATCGACCGGAATTTTGTCTCGGCAGCTCCCGATACCCACGACCGACGGTATCTCTCGCTTTCCCTCACGAAGAAGGGGGAAGGGTGTTATGTCGATATCCAAAGGGAAAAGCAGCTGTGTGCACAGCGTCTGCTCGCTTCGTTGGATGCCGATCAGATACATGCCGTGGAAAACGGACTTAAAATTTTGTTGCAAGTAATGTAAAGGAGAACCCGTAGTATGGAATCTACTGTCCAACAAGCAATAAATCTGCGCTATTCGGAACTGGCCCAAACCAGTTGTTGCCTGTCCTGTGGGGGTGCGATCAACCACAGCAAGGCCGTAGCGGGCGAAACCTGTGTCGATCTCGGAAGCGGTAGGGGCACCGACGTGCTTCGTCTCGCCGAATCGGTCGGACCCACCGGATTCGTCTATGGTATCGATATTTCGGACGGAATGCTTGACAAGGCACGCCACCATGCCGCTCAATTGGGAGTAGGGAATGTGGCCTTCCTCAAAGCGAACCTGGAGGCACTTCCGATCGAAGACGGAAAAGTCGATCTTGTCATCTCCAACTGCACCATAAACCATGCGGATGACAAGCAGAAGGTTTGGAACGAAATCTTTCGAATCCTTGGCAATGGTGGCCGGTTTGTCATAAGCGATATCTATTCCATGACCCAAGTTCCCGAGGAGTACCGAAACGATCCCGAAGCCGTGGCAGAGTGCTGGGCCGGGTCGGTGACGAGGGACGAATATGTCGATCAACTCGGAAAAGCCGGATTCACCGATGTGCAGATACTTGAAGAGAGCGAACCCTATGCGAAGGGAAAAGTAGAAGTTGTCAGCTGGACGATTCTCGGGACCAAGCGTTCCAAGAAGACATGCAGCTGCAAAAATAATTAGTAAGGAGGTACTGCTTATGAAATCTCTCATCAGCAAGAAACCTGTCGCGAAGAAAGCCGTAGCCCAGTGCTGCGCGAAGAATTCTGTTGTAGTGGCAGGTTGTCACGACTGAGGATTCGGATGTTTCCGGCTGGGAGCGATCCCAGCCGGAGACTCCACTGTAAGAAGAAGGGAAATGAACAACATGCAATTGTCCAAGCACAACATCATAGGCCGGTTGAAGGATTCGGACGAATATTTCATCGTGAACCCCCTGAGCCGTCAAGCCGATATCCTTACCGCCGAGAAGGCCCAGGAATTTTCAGCCCAAGTGTTTTCCGATCCGGCGGAACTGGTCGAGAAGGGGTATTTGGTCGATCCTGAGGAAGAACGCAAGCGATACAACCGTGAATACCTCGATTTCCTGGACAACCGGGATGCCGACGAGGTGCAGATATTCTACGTACCCACCTATTTCTGCAATTTCTCATGCACCTACTGTTACCAGGAAGGGTACGAGCATACTGCGGAAATAAAACATACCGAGGTTATCGACGCATTCTTCGCCTACATCGACCGTGAGTTCGCGGGTAGGAAGAAGTATGTGACGGTGTTCGGAGGAGAACCGCTTCTTCCCGGCTCGGCGGCGAAGGCGAATATCGCCTACCTGATCGAGCAGGCGACCAAACGCAACCTCGCATTGGCCTTTGTGACGAACGGGCACACCTTGAAGCAGTATATCCCTATCCTCAAGAAAGGCTTCATACGGGAGATCCAGGTCACCTTGGATGGACCGCAGGAGATCCACGACCGACGGAGGATGCTCAAAGGCGGAGCAGGAACCTTCTCGCAGATAGTAGAGGGAATCGATGCAGCGCTCGCCGAAGGCATGCCGATCAACCTGCGCTCTGTCGTGGACCGTTCGAACATGCCCTATCTCGGGCAGCTTGCGGAATTTGCGATAACCCAAGGGTGGACCGCGAACAAGCTCTTCAAGACCCAGCTTGGCAGGAATTACGAGCTGCATGTATGCCAGGCTGACCAACAGAAGCTCTACGATCGTGCCAGCATGTACGAGGATATCTACAATCTGGTCAAACGACAGCCCTCGTTCCTGGAATTCCATCGACCCGCATTCTCGATTTCCAAGTTCCTCTTTGAGAACGGTGAGCTTCCGAACCCACTGTTCGATTCCTGTCCAGGAACAAAGACCGAATGGGCGTTCGATTTCTCGGGAAGGATATTCTCCTGCACCGCCACGGTCGGCAAGGAGGGAGAGGCACTTGGTACCTTCTATCCTCAAGTCACCAGGAAGGACGAGATTATCCGCGAGTGGGAACAACGCGATGTCACCACCATAGAGGCTTGCGCGGCTTGCCCGATGCAGCTGGCTTGTGGAGGCGGGTGCGCCGCGGTCGCCAAGAATGCGACCGGCAGGATCAGCTCCCCCGACTGCCGGCCGGTAGGGGACCTCTTGGGCATGGGGCTTTCGCTCTATTTCCAAACGTAGCGAGAGGAAAGGGACCATGCAATGGTCACTCTCCCGAGCGAGTGCAGGAAACGTAAGGCGCAAAAACCTTTCATTTCCAAACGTAGCGAGAGGAAAGGGACCATGCAATGGTCACTCTCCCGAGCGAGTGCAGGAAACGTAAGGCGCAAAAACCTTTCATTTCCAACCAGGTACAAATCACTAGGATGTACCGGGCACATCTGAATGAAATTGCAAATAACAGGAGATACAGAAAATGACAGGACATATCAAAGAAATCAATGCAGACGAATATCAGAAGGTAGTTTTGGACGCACCGCGTGCGGTAGTGGACTTCTATTCCACCGAGTGTCCACCATGTGAAGCCTTGGCTTCGAAGTACGATGCGTTGAGCGAAATCTATGGAGAATTCGTTCCATTCATCAAAATCTACCGCCAAGGGAACCGTGACTTGTCCTTGGCATTGGATGTCACAGGATCCCCCACCGTCCTCTTCTATAAGGATGGCAAGCTGGTCGGTGACAAACTCACCGGTGGTATCAAGCGCTCCGATCTCATGAAGAATATCGAGGCGTTGCTGACTACCGATGAAATAGCCGCGGCGCGTAAGAAGGTCGTTCCTTTCGAGACCGAGACCGATGTCGTGATCCTTGGAGGCGGTCCCGCCGGACTTACCGCCGGAATCTACCTCTCCCAAGCCCACGTGAAGACCATTCTGGTCGATACCGCGCTTCCCGGCGGGTATGTGGCCACAACCCACCAGGTCTCCAACTACCCGGGCTTCATCGAACCGCAACAGGGCTTCATGTTGTCCCACTACATGAGCGAGCAGGCCAAGGCCAATGGCGTATCGTTCCGCGCCGCCGTCGACGTGAATTCAGTCGATTTGGAGACCAAGACCGTCATTGTCGATGGTGTCGAGACCATCAGGGCCAAACGTGTGGTGATCGCCACCGGTTCCCGTCCACGTCCGCTGGGACTTCCCGGCGAAGACGCCTACCGCGGAAACGGAATCTCCTATTGTGCCACATGTGATGCGAAGTACTTCCAGGACAAGGAAGTGGTGGTGATCGGTGGGGGCAACTCGGCCATAGAAGAGACCCTTTTCATCGCCAAGTTCGCCAAGAAGATCACCATAGTCCACCAGTTCGACCATTTCCAAGCCAACAAGGTCGCCCAGGATGCCTTGCGGAAACTGGAGCATGTCGAAGTGTTGTTGGAGCACGAACCGCGCGAGTTCAAGAAATACGCGGCCATGGACATGGGTGTTGTCGTAGAGGACCTCAAATCCGGCGAGAAGAAGGAGTTGCGGACAAACGGCATCTTCGTGTTCGTCGGATTCCTCCCGAATCTCGAGATGTTCAAGGAGGGATTGGAACTCGACCAGTGGGGGTACCTCAAGGCCGACCACGACATGGAGACCAATATCAAGGGTGTCTACGCCATTGGCGATGTGAAGACCAAGGCCTACCGCCAGATCACCACTGCGGTTGCCGACGGTACGATCGCGGCGATTTCCATCTCGAAGAGCTTGTAACCGGTGAATTGCTTGTCATGCACATCCAAGTCCTGCAGGAAAACCGTTTCCTGCGGGGCAGAATCCTTCGGCTTGGCCGAAAGCCTCGAAAACTACCACCGTCCTGAAAACCAACAGGTGATCAGGGCTGCGGCAAGACTCGTCGATGGCGGACGGGCGGGCACGTTGTCCCGTATCCAAGAGATCGTGGAATTTGCCCGGGATATGGAGTACCGCAACATCGGCATAGCGTATTGTTACGGTATGGAGGACACTGCCCTGGCAGTGCGGGAGATATTCACCTCCCAAGGTCTGAAGGCCACCGGCGTCTCGTGTACGGTGGGAGGCTTGCGACAGGACCAGGTCAACACCGACAGTTCCCTTCCCGGTGTCGCCTGCAGCCCCTTGAACCAGGCTGCGCAGTTGAATGCACAGAAGGCCGAACTGGCAGTGGTTATCGGCCTATGTATGGGACATGATATTCTGTTCAACCGTGAATTCGACGGTGATATCACCACCTTGGTGGTCAAGGACAGGACCAATGGGCACAATCCCATGCAAGGGATCACCAAGTCCTCCCCAAAAGCCAGCAGCTGAACAGGCGATTGCTTTCGATCCCGACCTCCCGTATGATATGCATATGCAGGGAGGATCAGTATGGAAAAGGAAATCACCATCACCCAATTTGCCAAGGAATTGAAACAACGCCTTCAGGAAGGCAGGACGGTGGATTGCTGCAAGGAAGAATTGCTCCGGTTGGCCGACATGATCACCGAGAAGATGGGGTCCGAAAAAATCCGGGTAACCTGGAAAGACTGAAACCGTACGGCTTGTCTATGTCCGTGACGACACGTTCTCCAATGCGCGGGCAAACGCTGTGACCGCTTGCGCAAATTCATCCATCGCCTTTTCGTATGTGCCGCTGCTTCCGATAGGACAGCCCGCAGCGGCCAGGGAATCCACCGGATAGCGCGAACCACCACGTTTCAACAATGCCAGGTAGCTTTCGATGGCCTCCGGGTCATGTGCAACCAGTTTGTCCGCTAGAACCAGCGAGGCCGCAGCACCCACCGGATAGGTATAGACGTAGTATGCCTGGTAGAAATGGCCGATAGTGAGGAATTCCAGGTCGCTGAGCGGATCGAAGTCGACATCCGGGCCGTAATAGTGCACAAGCAGATCCCGATACACCGAGCGCATGGTCTTGAGGGTAAACGGTCGTCCTTCCTCCTCGCCACAGTGCATCTGGTGCTCGAAATCGGCCAGCATGGTCTGTCGCAGCAATTTCGCAAGCATGCCTTCCACCTGTTGTTCCAACAGGAACGCCTTGCGTTGCACATCGGTTTCCCGATCGATCAGGTACGATGCGAGCAACCGTTCGTGGACATTGGCCACCGTCTCCGCCTCGAGGATCGAATAGGCATACCGCGAGAATGGATTGTGGCGGATGCTGTACCACGTGTGCATGGCATGCGCACCCTCATGAGCCATCGTGAACAGGCTCTGCAGCACATCTTCCTTGTAATTCAACAGCACGGCGGGATCCGACAGGTAGCATGAGGCGGTGAACGCACCGGAGTGCTTGCCCACATTCCCGTACCGGTCGACCCACCCGTCGAGCAGCCCCTGCTCCAACGTATCGCAAAAATCCCGTCCCAGCATGGAAACCGATGCGCACACCAGACCGACCGCCTCATCATAGGGAATGTGTACGGGTGATGCCTTCACGATCGGCACAAAAAGATCGTATGGCTTCAACCGGTCCAATCCCAGGGCCTGCCGTTTCAATGCGAAGTAGGCATGGAAGGTCGGCAACCGCTTGCGGATACTTTCTATCAGGGTGGAGTGGACGGATTCGTCGACAGCGTCGGGGTAGAGCACCATGTCCCTGCTGGATGTATAGTGGTGGATCTTGCTCTGGTAGATGTCCTGGTGGATGCTTCCGCGATAGATGGTCGCCAGCGTATGCTTATGTGCATCGAAAGCGCCGAGGTACCGTTGGTATGCCAATGCCCGCAGTGTCCTGTCGGGTTGGCGCAGGAACCACGACAGGTTGGACCTCTCCAAGGCCTTGGAGCCAACAGGAGTCTCCAGTTTTCCAAAGACCATGTCTGTTTGGACAAGTGCCGAGAAGGCCCGGTGCGAAGCGTCGGCCAGGGCGCCGTAGGTGGCCATGAGGTGTTGCCCCGTCCGGTCCAAGGTGTGTGGTCCGAGTCTTCGTATCCGCTCCAACCGCACGCTGTGGGGTTGGAGTCGCGGCGAGTCGCGATAGTAGTGTCGGAGTGTCTCCTCGGGAATCGCCAGTATCGATGGAGTCAGGAAACTCCATGCCTCCTCGATCGCCGCATCCAATTGGAGCATCAATTCCTGCTGCCGGCGGTTGGTATGGTCCAGGGCATCCACCGTGAGGTTCAAGAACGCATAGTGACGCAGTTTCTCGGCTTCCATCATGATGTGGTCGTATGCGTCGAGTGCCGATACGAGTGTGTCGGCCGTTGGGATCGTGTCGGCAAACAGCTGTGCTGTCGCCTCGGATGATTGGCGCAGCCGATTCGCATGCCCAAGCCACGAATCGTGCGAGGCGTACAGCCTGGTCGTATCCCATTTGTCCGATGTGGGGATA
>PGXU01000077.1 GCA_002839335.1 Spirochaetae bacterium HGW-Spirochaetae-4 | reverse complement strand
TTGCCTGCACTCGCTCGGGAGAGTGGACCACTTCATGGTCCCTTTCCACTCGCTTCGTTTGGCAATCAAGATATCTGATTCGACACGAACGCCGCCACAAACCGCTTAGACCGAAGGTAAGTAAAGTATTAAAGTTTACAAGTTTACAGACCACTAGGAACGTATGGCGATCGCTTCGACTTCCACCAACGCACCCTTCGGCAGTTTGGCAACCTCGAAAGCAGCCCTTGCAGGAGGATCCTCGGTGAAATAGGAAGCATACACCTCGTTCATGGCGGCGAAATGGGAAATATCCTTCAGATAAACGGAAGCTTTCAACACCGCTTGCAACGAACTGCCGCCGGCTTCAAGTACAGCCTTTAGATTTTCCAAGCATTGCCGTGTCTGACCCTTCACTTCGTCGGCGGTAATTTCCCCTGTGGCGGGATCAATCGGAAGCTGACCCGAAACAAACAGCAGTTTCTCGAACCCGGTTGCTTGCGAATAGGGGCCTACTGCCGCAGGAGCAGATGCCGTATGGATAATATCCTTCATTCGATCCTCCAAAACCAAATACTATGGTACCTGCGATTTTATCACAAAAACCGCTTTGTATATACGTGGCAGTATGGGGTGGACCCGAAAGTTTCGTAGTAATCCTGATGGTATCCCTCTGCCCGGTAGAAGATATCCCGTGGCTTGACTTCGGTCGCGATATCATATCCAAGGTCCTCTAGGGTCATGATCAATTCCTCCGCAATAGCCTTCTCGTCGTCGTTTCCGTAAAAGACGACCGAAAGGTACTGCTCGCCGATGTCGGGTCCCTGCCCATCCGTTTGCGTGGGGTCGTGGATCTCGAAAAAGAATTTCGCCAATTCGCGATAGTTGGTGATTTTCGGATCATACCAGACTGCGACAGCCTCAACGTGGCCGGTTTTTCCTGTCAGCACATAGCGGTAGGTGGGAAATTCCATGGTCCCACCGGTGTAGCCGGAAACCGCATCGAGTACTCCCGGTTGTTGCTCGAACAGATATTCGACACCCCAGAAGCAACCTCCCGCGAACACAGCCACGGGGTTTCCCTCGAAGTCGCTCAGGGATCCGGGGACATTGGTGATGGGCTGCTCTTCCGTATAACTTTCCCGCTGTCCGGCACCGACAAGTGAGAAGACAAAAAAAGCTGCAACTACGGCAGCTATGAGATATATTCGAAACTTCATGGTGTTCCTCCTCTCCAGGCAACAGCATCGAAGGGGCTTACCTGAAGTGCCCTAAGATACTGCTGAACGGAGAAAAGGTGAAACCATTTCAGAAAATTCTACTATCTGTTTACGTAGTAGAGGAATCCGATTGCACCGCCAAAGTCAGGTCCCATAGAATTCGCACTGATGCGGATACCAGGGGTGAGTTTGAAAAAGATTTCGATCGGAGCATTCCTGAAATAATAGGAGATGCCGAGGGGGATGTTGATCGAGAAGTCATCGAATTCCGGACCGAAGTTCGCTGCCGCGGTGATTCCAAAATTCAAATAGAACGGGAGCCTGTCGATGTAGAAGCTGTCCAAGTCATATTGGACACCGAAATCTATGGCACCAGTGTTCCTGAAACTATAACCGATTGTTCCGACCAGTCTAAAATCGCCCATGCCATATTTGAATGCCACACCGGAGACTGGATAGCCACCGCTGAGCCCGATACCAAACCCGTCCGCCCTATCATATGTGGCTGCGGACGCTGCCGACATGCCAAATATGACAATGATGAGAACCAAGAGAATCTTCTTCATGATATTCGTTCCTTTACAGGCGTACTGCTGGAGTACCCTTTCGAGATAGATGCTATATATACATAATACAGCAGCTAAAAGATATTTCATATGGTACCAGGTACAATAATTGATATTTGTATACAAATTCCATGAAAATAATGCATTTGCAACCAAAATACACCAATTACTGGTATTTGCATCCTAAATTTGTATACAAAATTGAAAATTGGTACCAGGTACGTGCGGAGCACTCACAAATCGTACCATATGCCTATGCCGATGTACTGCTCCAGCGGGATAGAATCCCATGGGGTCGGTTCCGTCCCGTCGGTATGGTTGAACACGGCCAATGGCGCCCTTCCGTAGTAGTATTCTAGTCCGACCCTGAACCGTTCTCCGTGCAACGGCGAGTGCATCAAGTATCCGACCTGGACCGTGGTGCTGGGAAACCATGACGATTCCTGGTACATGCTGACATCGGCGGCGACATACCAGCTGCCCCACCCTTCACGATAACCCAAACCCGAAGTCACGCCGTTTGGCTTAAAGATGATCTCGAGACCCCCGCCAGCTTGCCATGGGTAGTCGTTGTAACAATACATGTATTCGAACATGCGCATCGAATACCGCGCTTCCCCATATACACGGACGATTGGTGAAAGTTGGTAGGACAACCCCAACAGCAACGAATCGCGCACATAGAAGAACCCGTACGTATCACCATCGGCGAGTTCGGAACCGTCCGCAATCGGTACATCGGTGACACCGTAATTCGCCAGATACTCGTCTCCGACATGACTGGAGAGGTGATGCAGTCCGAACTTGGCGGCAAACCGGTAGGTCGGCTTGTACTGCAACGCCAGGAAGCCCGAACCTTCCCATCCAAAATTGTCCAAGTCATCCTCAAAAGCATCGAAAAGGGTGAAGATACCCGCCCCCAACGCAAGTTCTACCCCAAGCCCATCATCCGATCCGGGCGACAGCCGGACAAGACTCTTCACCCCACCGAATTCCAGAGCCTCGCGGATCCCACCGTACCCGTCGGGCTCCTGCGTATCGATCGCGTGGGTAAGCATCGCAGGAAACGACAATGCGAAACGGGGAAACCTTTGGTCCGCCAAAGGTTCGGGAAAGAGGGAATCGACTGGAACCGGTCGGACTGCCACTGGATCTTGGGCTGCCAATGGGGCAAGGCTCGTGAAAAGCATGCTGGCAAGAAATAGTGAAATACATACTGCACAGTGTCTCATTGCATCACCTTTTTGTAAGACTACTACAGCTATTAGTTCTTCAATTTCTTTAATAGTTTGAACATACTGTTAAAAAAAACAAACGGGAATTTCCCCATGTACCGGTGAATTGTACACTGGAAATTCCAAGCAGAACAGAAAAAAATGCAAATATTTGTCATAATTCGTTCCAATTAAAAGCATGCTGGAAAATCGTAGCCTGTGGCAAATAATTCAAGTATATTGAATCAATTCAAAAATCGAAGAGGAGCCTGTCCCATGATAAAGCCATCAATTCGGATCCTTGCCCTGATGTTGCTGTTGTTGCTCGGTATTGGAGGAATGCAAACAACATTTGCGAACACCATGGAATCGATGCAAACGATAGGTGAAATCCGTATCGAAGGACTCAAACGGACAAAGGAAAGCGTCATCCGCTCCCTGATCACTGTCGAACCCGGCGACATCCTCAAGGAGGATACGATTGCAGAAATCGAATCGACACTGCAAAAGAGCGGCATCTTCGCGTCTGTAACCGTCGCAGCCCTGCGGGACATGGTCACCCAAGCCACCGACCTGGTGATAGTCATCGAAGAGAAATGGACATTGATCCCCATCCCCTTCTTCTCCACGGACGGGTCGGACTTCAACGGCGGCCTGTTCCTGTTGGAATCGAACCTCTTCGGCTACAACAAATTCCTCATGACCGCGGTATTCGGAGGAACAGACGGGATCAACGGACTGTTGATCTATTCCGATCCTTCTATCGCAAGCAGCCTCTGGTCGGGCAGTATCGTCGGCGGTTTCGGCACATCGGATGAGAAGACCATGAAGCCCGATGGAACCCCGATACGGTCTTTCACGACAAATTACCAGAATATCAGCATCGGTCTCGGGTACGACATCACCCCCACCATGACCCTGGAAGGCAGGATCAAGTACCGACAGTGGGTTGTGGAAGGATTCGAGGCCGGATTGGATACCGTCGCAATCACCGACAATTGGTATGTGGAACCTTCGCTCGAACTCGCCTACGACAATACGCGCATCACTGATGTCCTGCTCGTCGGTACGACCACCTCCCTCTCCGGTAGATATGTCACGCTGGAAAACGGTTGGGAAATAGGTACGGAATTCGCTTGGAGCTATCCGGTGGCACAAGGTCATCGCCTGCGGTTGTTGGCTTCCGGAGGATGGGGGACAATGCCGGCAATCGCCGAATTCTCAACCAGTGATCGGGATGGATACCGGACACTCCCCTACCAGGCGACTACCGCCGACAAGTGGGGAAGCGCATCCATAGCCTACGATTTGCCCATATTCAAGACCTCGTGGGGAACTGGTGTCATATCCCATTACTGGGAAGCGGGCATGTACGACACCGAAACCATCGAAGCCCAACCGTTTTTCGGTCCCGGCGGCTCCTTCCGCATCTACCTGAAGAAAGTTGCCATTCCGGCCATGGGTATTGATATTGCATACAACATGATAGATCCGGCCTGGGTATTCAGCCTGACGGTGGGGATGCGCATGTGATGCAGTCCTTATGGCCCGGGTATTCCAATTCGCACATCAAGTATGCCCAGCAAGTTTTTATTGCATTCTTCACCACTTGTTGGTATATTTCCGGAGAGATATGACACATGTGTCGGATTAGTCTCTTGAGGTGGGAAAGTGGGCATCATTGGTACGGGCAGATCATCTGTCCGAGGGACTTTGGCAATAGCATATGTTTTTCTTGCCATGACAATCTCCGCAACGAGTTTCATATGGGATTCGGCCGGAGGAAACGGGTTGCTGGGCAACCTGGATCTCAGCACAGCCGGCAGCACAAGTGTCGAATATACTACCGGACAACATTACTCGAGGGATGGTTTCCTTGGACGATTCGTATTCCAAGGCGAGGCCGGAACGACACTCACCGTCACCAGTACAGGACCTCTGGCTACCTCGACTCCCAGCGGAAACTATTTCTATTTCACAAAGACCGACGATACCAATCGGTGGAGACGGGTATTCTTCGTTGCAACCATAAAGGCCTACTTGCACTCCAATGCCGAAGGCCCCATCCTAGGTACGCACAATACAATCATCGACAACCCGGGAGACAGCATCACCATACCAGCGGGAGCAGGTGCCGAGGAACACAACACCAGCGATCCTTCGTACTCCGGCGGGTACAACACCCAGGGAATCTGGGGATTCGGAAGCGCGTACCGCTACAAATATCCCTATAAATATATCTGGATCGACCTGACGACCATTCGGACCACAACCTCCAGGCGGCTCAAGAATGGACTCTATGAATTGGGATTGCTGTTGTCGGGAGACGGCATATCGGCGCACCTCAACCTTACCGGACGCTACCAAAATTACTCGGGAGCTCCCGGATCGTATTCCTTCATACTCGAAAGGACCTGCCCCCCGACGATACCGTTCCATGAATTGATCGAGAATACCACCTACACCAACAGCTATCCGGTGGGAACCGTCCGTTTCAATTCGGTTGACACACGTGCCAGGATGTTCTTCGCTTCGGATTCCCAAGGCCTGTTCACCGACTTCCGCTTTGCCTCGGACAGGGGTTCGTTCGGCTACCATGTGGTGTACACGCCGAGAATCCCTTCCGGCTATGCGACGAAGATCGACTCCACAACCAAAATTTTCCCATCGACAGTGAATCCGGTACCCTTCACAAGTCCCACCCATGGGGAAACAGAGCAGCAGTACCAATTGGAAGGTGAGATCAGGATTTATGTGGATCCGGGAACCACGCTGTTTACCGCACCTGCTGATTCCTATGATTCAAGGATATACTGCTTCCTTACGGCATATTGACAAAGAGTGAAGCGATACACGGGTCGAATTGGGTCCCCGCACAGCGTGCTATCTCGGCTTTGGCTTCGGCAGGTGTCATCCGTTTCCTGCTGGGTCGATCGGTGACCATCGCCTGGTAGGCATCCGCGATTGCGATGATACGCGATTCCAACGGAATATCCTCGCCAGATAGCCCCAACGGGTAACCGGTTCCATCCCAACGTTCATGGTGGTAGAGCACATATTCAGCCAACTGGGCATAGTTGTTGACTGAACTGAGAATCGTATATCCTACCTCCGGGTGCCTTCGCAATTCCCGCCAATCCTCATCGTCCAATGGTTCGACTTTATTGAGCAACTCGTACCGCAACCTAATCTTGCCGATATCGTGCAGTCGTCCGGCCATAGCAATTTGCTCTACCTTATCTTCATGAAAACCAAGACCCACGGCTATCTTCTCGCACCATTGCCCAACATCCCCACTATTGACGATATCGCGGTTGGATTTCCTGAAGACCTCGGCCATAGCCAGATCGATAACCTTTTCCTTGACCTTGGGACTACTGAACAGTTTTTGATGGTACATCCGCTCCTCGGCCAACAATACGAGCCTCTTCAGTTCGGAGTGTCCGGAGATACCACTTGCACAACCGATGGATACCGAATAGGGAATACCGCGGTTTTCCATCTTAGCAAAGCAGGAGGTGATCTCGCCTATAATCGAATTCGCTTCCATTTCGTCCGCACCTTGGAACACGACGAGAAACTCGTCGCCGCCGATTCGGATCACCAGATCCTTATCCCTACACTTCTGATTCAGTATTTCAGCGAATGCCTGTATCAGACAGTCCCCATCCTCATGCCCGAACGTATCGTTGATCAGTTTCAATCCATTGACATCCGCCATTGCGACGGTCAATGGAATCGGCGCTTCCTTCGCAAGGAGATGTTCCAATTCCGAATCGTAGAACCTGCGGTTGTACAACCCGGTCAGCTGATCGCGTATCGAGTTGTCGTAGATTTTCCTGAACACCTTCTCATAGGGTTTTGAGAAACCTTCGTCCAGAACAAGCACCCAGACCACTCCATAGGACAACAACTTGAATATATGTCCGAGGGCGTTGAGGACATCGTAGACATCCTTGTACAGCGTGAAACTGAGTTCCGAAGCAATCAAGAAGGCAAGGGCCCACCTGATATGTCGAAGCACCCGCTTGTTCTCCACAACCTGTAGCTTTCCGATAAAGATGATTCCCATGAGGGCGATTGTCACCAGGACATACTCGACCACCTTCTTGAACACCGTCATTCCTACACCATCGACATAGCTGGTAGGGAAATATCCGGTTATGATAAGGACCAACAGGATTGCACCACTGAAGAGGAAATACAGTTCCTGGTACAATCTGGAAATCTTGCGGGTATGTACGAACGGCACCAACAGGAGTGCCACTATCTGCAACACACGTCCTGAGAGCCACAACTGGGTCGCATGGTTTGTCGTCGCCCCGGGAATCAAATCCATTCCCTTGTAGGTCAATGTGTGCATCCCATCGAACACCGCTATGTAGAGGAATCCGATACTGATGAACAACAGCACGTGGTCTTTGGTGAACCTATAGGATTGGGTTCCCATCTGGTACAGCGACAAGCTGATGAATATCGCGGCCAATTCGATCACGGTATGGAAGAGCAAGAAGGGAAACAGCGATCGGACGACAGCAAGAATCACTACAAGAGCGGCGAATATCAAAAAATGTAGTACTGTCTTGTTTTCTGTAGGCAACGAGATTCTCCTTACGGGACATGTATCCACACGGTTTACACGAATCTTGCCATGAATATGGAATGAAATCAATTACAAAATGAGAGGTACCACTACCCCGGGATTGCCCCAGGGCAAGAGGTGGCTCGAGGAGACTTCGCCTCCCTTCCCGCCCCAAGGGGCGAGGTATGGATCCTCACGTTGCCGGCACTCGCTCGGGAGAGCGTACCATTGCATGGTCCCTTTCCGCTCGCTTCGTTTGGCTATGAAAGGTTCCTTCGGTCACCTCACGTTGCCGGCACTCGCTCGGGAGAGCGTACCATTGCATGGTCCCTTTCCGCTCGCTTCGTTTGGCAATCAATTAAAAAAACCAGTGTCAGGATCAAAGACAGCAAGCGTCCATTGGAGGCACTAAAATTTGTCCGATGCCACCTTTGGACCGCTTGAATCGGTACCGTTTCCGTTACCGCACTGGTAGGCTGTTGTTGCTCACAACCTACATATATTTTGAACTTCTCTTAATTTCTTGGTGAAATCCTATACGAATTTGACCACAATCAAGGCAACGGAGACGACACCAGCAACTACAGCGAAATAGGTCGAGAACCACGTTATCTTATCCATGATGCACACTCCTTCAAATGGATTTTGTCTACACCTGGAATCTACCGCTTTATAAATATTTAATCAAGGGGTATACATCAAATTTATATAAAGATTTTTATGTATAGGTTAATATTTTTAGTAATATCTGATGATACCATCAGTATAGATAGCATAGAATATGACTCTATATATATTTATCGATTCCCACCTTCCATGGAGATGAAGCGGCAGGCGTGTCCTGAGGAGGCATTTCTGCAATGAACTTCAAATATGTCGTGCTTATAAACTTGCATAAATGTTGGTTATGGGGCAAAGTAGAGCGGCCCGTTGAAACGTTAAGGAGATTCCGGAGCTCGAAGTGCCGTCGTGCAGCATGCATGGGCGCTTGATTTGGGAAATCCCTAATTCTTCGATGGGCTGAAAAATTATCCGTCCCGGTTTGGGGATACCAGGAGGTTGCTGCATGCAAGATGAGCAGAATACCAAAAATCCTTTCGCATCCGAGTTGTGCGATTATGTGCAAGACCGCAAGACGTTCTATTGCATGCCTGGCCATAAGCAAGGCAAGGGCGCCCCTGCGTTTTTAAAGAAAGTCTGGGGAGAGAAGGTATTCTCCTATGATATTACGGAAGTCAGCAGAAGCGACGTATTAGCCTACCCGAAGAAGGAACTCATGCACGCGCAGCAGCGTTCGGCGGAAATCATGGGCGCGGAGCGCACCTGGTTCCTGGTGAACGGCTCGTCCGTTGGTATCCACGCGATTCTTGGTGCGATTGTCAAACCAGGAGAAAAGGTGCTGGTGCATAGGGAATGCCACAAGGCGGTCCTCATGGGGTTGGTATTCTCCGGGGCTGTACCCATATACCTCGAACCGGTTCCGAACCTGCCCGAATATGCCTATGGTTCGGTCGATTTGCAGAAGGTTGAGGAACTGCTTGAAAAGCACGACATCAAGCTGGTGCTGGTGACTTCGCCGAACTACTACGGCATCAGCCTCGACGTCGCGGCGATCGCCAAGATCTGCCATGAGCACGATGTGCTGCTGTTTGTCGACGAAGCCCACGGAACACACTTCACCTTCCATGAGAATTTCCCGATGCAGGCATTGCGTGCGGGAGCCGATTACGTGGTGCAGTCGATGCACAAGACCCTGGGGGGATTGTACCAGACAGCGCTGTTGCATTCGGCGGGAACCTCGGAATTCTTCGACGAGCGGGTCGACCACATGCTCTCCATGCTCCAAAGCACCTCCCCCAGCGCACTCTTCCTCATGAGCATCGACGCTGCGTTGGAAGAAGTCCACCAGAAGGGAGAGGAGTTGTATGGCGGATTGATCGAAATGTTGGAAGCCCTCCGCGGACAGTTGAACACCAGCAAGTTCGGGGTGGTTGTTCCTCCCGAAGGTGTCCTTTCGGCAGGTAACTTCTCAGGCTTCGATCCGTGCAAAATCATATTCCGCAGCATTTCCATGGATGAGGTCAACCTGATCCATATCAAGGAAGCCCTATCGGATTCCTACGGCATCGAGATCGAACTTGCCGGGGAAGACCACATGTTGTTGACACTTTCCATGGCGGATGCCGTGGACCTGGAACGGACAAAGAAGAACCTGATCCACTTTGCCAAGACGATCGACAAGCTTTTTTCAGATGGCGTCGGATATGTCGAGGAACAGGATGAATTCGTCGACCACCGGGAATTGCCGATCTTCGAATTGACTCCCCGCGACGCCTTTTATGCCAAAAAGCGGGTACAGCAGATTTCGGAGGCCGAACACTTGATCTCGGCAAGCATGGTATGCATCTACCCACCGGGGTATCCCCTGATCATTCCGGGGGAACGTATCCATGAAGCTGCGATCCACAAGATCTACCATGACTTTGCCAAAGGCTTCACCATCATCGGCATCACCGAGGATGCCGGCGAGCTGTTCATCGATGTCATCGAAGAACCCGTAACATAGGCACCCGATTCCCCGCGCACATCCCATCGGACCGCACGTCCCACCGGGCTGCACATCCAAACGGCAAGACATATAAACAAGCCAGTCCAGATAACTACTACCTGGACTGGCGACACGTGCAAGAAACGTAAACCGGATTCTAGAGGAAGCCCTTCTCCTTGAGGTATGCATCCGCGACCTCACGTGGGGACTGCCCTTCCACCGCGATACGGCTATTGAGCAACTGCAAGGTCTCGAGATCCAGACTCTTGAACACCGGTTCGAGCAGAGTGGCAATCTCGGGATTCCCTTCCAGAACCTCGGAACGGACTATCGGGGCGGGAGCATACACGGGCTGGATGTTGCGGGTATCGGTCAAGACCTTCAACCCCAACGCCGCAAGTTGCCCGTCGGTGCCGTACGCCATGGCGGCGTTCACGTTCTCCTGGCCAGAGGCGGCTGCCTGCTCGGTGAGTGTGGTGTTTCCTCCAGCGAAGACAAGCAACTGGCTGTCATCGAGCGAGAATCCGTAGCCCGCTTCGAAACTGGGAAGCGCCGCTTCACTCGACACGAATTCCTCGCTGGCGGCAAGTTTGAATTTTCCACCCGCGTTGACATAGGCGGCAAGGTCATCCAACGTTTCCAACGAAGCCGAGCGGGCCAGGTCGTTGCGCACCGAAATCGCCCAGGTGTTGTTGGCCGGGGCCGGAGTCAGCCAAACAATACCGTTCGCCGCCAAATCCAACTGGGCCGCCTTCTTATATCCTGCCTGGAAATCCTTCCACACATCGGCTTCCGTCTCACCCGAGAAGAAATAGTAGGCGTTGCCGGTATATTCGGGATAGATATCGATTTCACCGGCAATGATCGCCGAGCGGACAATCGGTGTCGAACCGGTCTGGGTCTTGTCTATCACCGAAAACCCTCCGTCCTCCAACACCAGCACAATCATGGTACCCAACAGCGCACCCTCGGTATCGATTTTCGACCCGACTGTGATTTCTGGACGGTCGACGCTCTCGACACTTCCCCTTGCGAATACCGGAACCGACAGGATTGCCAGCACCAGAATAAAAAGAACTACTTTTCGTGTGAACAGTCTCATACATGTACCTCCGTATGAAGATCCTGGAACATCCATGGAATCAATTCCGCCACTGTGGGATGAGGAATGACGGTATCCTGAATGCTTTGGTAGCGAAGTCCCGCCTGCATGGCGAGGGCGAGCATCCCGATAATCTCATCTCCCCCCACACCAAACACGGCAGCCCCGAGAATCGTATCGTCACGCTGGTCGACCAGTATCTTGATACGACCTTTCGTCTCACTCTTTTCCTTTGCCCTACTGATCGTGGACATCTCCTTGGTGGAAACCAGGTAGGGAATCTTAGCCTCCACAACCTGGCGTTCAGTCATACCGACCCGAGCCAGCGGGGGATCCATGAACAGCGAATAGGTTGGAATCCGATCGGTCACCTTCTTGTCGCCACCGTCGAGCATGGAGAGGAAAACCTGCCCGTCATGCACCGAAGTATGGGTAAACGCACCCTTTCCATTGACATCGCCAAGAGCGAATATGTGGGGAACGCTCGTCCTGCACTGGTCGTCGACTTCAATAAATCCCCGCCCATCGGTGTGCACACCGGCGAGCTCCAATTGCAAGGCATCGCTATTCGGAAGCCGTCCGACAGCAACCAGCAGGTGGGTTCCTTCGATACTTCGCGAACTTCTCCCCTGTTTGAACGCCACCGCAATGGTACCGTCCGCCTTGCGTGAAACCTCGGAGACTGTGGCGGAGGTGATGCACGTCACCCCTTCATCCTCCATGATCTTTCGGGCAATCGCACTGATATCCTTATCCTCGCGGGGAATCAGGTCGGGTGATGCCTCCAAGATCGTCACGTCGGACCCGAGTCGCCGGAAGGCTTGTCCGAACTCCATGCCGATATAGGATCCGCCGAGAACCAGCAGATGCCCGGGTAGCTCCTTCAGATCGAGGATACCCTTGTTGTCGAGCCAACCGATGGTGTCCATGCCTGGAATGTCCAGCGGCCGGGAACGTGTACCGGTGTGGATGACAATTTGTTCTCCCCGAATCTTGGTTCCGTCGACCTCCACCGTATGGGAATCGACAAACCTGCCGAATCCGCGGTAATAATCGACCGTATCCTCCAACCATTTGGTGAAACCGCTGCTCCCGGCATCGCGAATGGCATTCACCCGTTCCATGACTTTGGAAAAATCGGTGGTTTGGCTGGGAACGCCGATTCCGAACTCACCTGCCCTCCTCACCATGTGCGCCACCCTGGCACTGGCGATCAAAGTCTTGGTCGGGGTACACCCCCAGTTCACGCAACTTCCCCCGGTCCGGTCGGATTCGATAACCGCCACAGACCGTTTCAATTCCAACAATCGTCCGAGGATTGTTCCGGTAGCCTGTCCGGTTCCGATAATGATCACATCGTACTGTTTCATGGGATATACCTCCTGAAGATCCTTCCCTCCGGCCAATATCCATGTACGTATGAATATATAATCAGAAAGTCGTAAAGACAACCGGATTAGTCGAGATTGACAGACGGCGGCACATATCGGAAGAACTTGATTCCCCGCCGCTCACCTGTTATCTTCATTGTATCGGTGAGAATCCGGTGGAGACGGAACGCACGGTGCAGGAACTCGTCCTGCCGATGGGAGCAAATGTGGGACAATTCGAATCACGGCTGAATTTCCACCGGAAACTTGCGGCGATTGTGCTGCTGGTGTTTGCCGTGAGCTTTTTCCTACCGTTCTTCTTCGCCCGGGAAAACAGGATCAGTGCCGAAATTCCGGGGAGAATCTCCGCATTGGCCTTGCTACCGACACTCCTGCTCCTGCTACCCCCAACCATGATTCTCCTCTACGCCCTCATGCGGAATTCAAGAAGATCGGAATGGTTGCTCTCGTTCGCCGGAGCCCTGGGCTTGCTCGCTCCGCTGGCGGTACTGGCTTATGTCGGGCCCCAGGTGGTTTCCACGCTCGGTCCGTTCGCCCGGTATAGTCCCGGCTCGGGCATGTACCTGTACGTGACGGCGGTTGCGATCGTCTACCTCATGAAGGCGCGTATCAGGATTGGCGATTATATCGGATTGGCGGTGGCTCTGGCAGTGGTGCTGGCCTTGGGGTACCAAGGTTCGTTCGACCGGCTTGGGATCCTGTTGGAAGCACGGAATTTCGGCACCCGCCTCTCGCGTGAAATAACGGCACATATCAGGATCACCGGCATCAGTATCGGTATCAGTGTCCTGGTCGGAATCCCGCTCGCCCTGGTGACGTTCCAGAGCCGTCGGATGCGCAAATTGGTGTTCCCCCTCCTCAATGTGTTGCAGACTATTCCCGGAATCGCCTTGTTCGGTCTGTTGATCGCTCCGCTGGCGGCCCTTTCCCAAGCTTTCCCCCAACTGCGGGAATGGGGAATCAAGGGTATCGGCAACACACCCGCGATAATCGCATTGAGCATGTACGCCATCTATCCCATCATCAGGTATAGTTTCACCGCGATCTCCAGCATCGATGCGAGCGTGGTCCTCGCCGCACAGGGTATGGGAATGAGTTCCGGCCAAGTTTGGCGGATCGTCCGCTTACCACTGGCCACACCGGGGATATTGCATGGCGTACGGGTAGCCCTTGTCCAGACGATCGGGAATGCGACCCTCGCGAAGCTGATCGGTGGGGACGGACTCGGGGTATTGGTATTCGAAGGACTCGGACAAGCCTCCGTCGACATGGTGCTGCTCGGTATGTTGCTCATCATCGCACTTACCGTGGCGGCCGACAGGATATTCCAGATCCTCATAACAGTACTGACTCCGGTCTCGCTACGCAGGGAGGGGGTCTAACCGATGCATGACAACCACCAGCCCCAGAAGGAGGCGCTATGACAACAGGTCCGGTCCGACCAACCCTAGAAGAAACCCCTTCGTTCTTGAAGGCGGAGCATATATCGGTACGCTATGGCGAGACTGTGGCACTGAACGATGTGACGTTGCATATTCCGACCAACCGGGTCACCGTGCTCATCGGTCCGAGCGGTTGCGGAAAATCCACCACACTGCGGTGTATCAACGCGCTCGTCAAAACCTCTTCGGGACACATCGATTATGGTGATGCCTCGATCCAGGCCATGAGTGAGACCGACTTGCGCAGGAATATGGGCTACGCTATCCAATCGGTTGGACTGATGCCGCACATGACAGTCGAGGAGAACGTTGATCTGGTTCCCCGGCTGCTCGGGTGGAAACGTGCCGAACGTGCCGAACGTGTCAGCCGGCTGCTCAAGCTGGTCCGCTTGGATCCCCAGGTATACCGGAACAAGTATCCGCACGAGCTGTCGGGTGGCGAAGCGCAACGCGTCGGGGTTGCCCGGGCCCTTGGCGCCGACCCGCCGGTGCTGCTCATGGACGAACCGTTCGGAGCTGTCGATCCGCTCACGCGGGAACAACTGCAGGACGAGTTCATCCGTATCCAGCGGCAATTGAAGAAGACAGTTGTCTTCGTCACCCATGATATCGACGAAGCGGTACGCCTCGCCGATTACCTGATCATCATGAAGGATGGCATGATCGTGCAGGCCGACACCCCCGAACAGATACTTGCGGCTCCAGCAAACGAATTTGTCGAGCGCTTCCTCGGCCCCGACCGGTCGCTCAAGCGCCTATCGTTGTTTACCGCCGACCACTGTTGCTTGGAACGGGTGGTCTCGGGTACCGGCAAACCATCCGAAACCCAACTGCCAAAAGGATCGAACCGATGCTATTGGCAAGTGGACGCCGATGGAAAGCCAATCATGGGCTACACCTGGATTCACAACAGGATCATCGAACGTCCCATAACAAGTTCCACCCACACGGTACAGCCCTATTCGTCGATGAAGGAGTGCATGTCGGCGATACTCGGCCTGGGAATGCCTGCCACCGCCGTAGTGGACGATGACGGACGATTGTATGGGGAGGTGCGGTTTGAAACCATCCAGACGATCAGCCTTTCCTGAAAAACCCCTGGGCACCACACGAAGGGATTCCGCCAAAAGCTGGATAGTCCTCGTGCTCATCGCAACCGCCCTGGTGCTTTACATATCGTCCGAACAGGTACAACGGACCATACTCTCGCTCATCTTTCCGGCGGAAACCCAATTCACCCATACTCGCAAGACAATCCTGCAGATGACCGGAGCCCATATAAGCCTGACACTGGGTGCTACCCTGCTTTCCGCGGTTGTGGGAATCGTGATCGGTATCGCGGTCACCCGCAATGCCGGAAAGGATTTCCAGCAACTGGTACTCAGACTCAACTCGTTCATCCAGACCTTTCCGCCATCGGCGGTCATCATCCTGGCATTCCCGGTGCTTGGATTCGGCTGGAAGCCCGCCCTCCTCGCGTTGTTCCTCTATTCGCTGTTTCCTATCCTGGGCAATACGGTCGTCGGATTCCAATCGGTGAGTCCCGCCGTCATCGATTCCGCCAAGGGGATGGGAATGACGTGGTTCCAACAGTTGTGGATTGCCGAATTCCCCCAGGCGTTGCCGATGATATTCACCGGAATCAGGCATAGCTACATCCTGAATCTCGGAACGGCGGCCATTGCGGCGGTTATCGGCGGTGAGGGGCTCGGTACGATCATCATCAGCGGGCTCACGCTGAGAAACTCCGCGTTGGTACTCTCCGGCACCATTGTGATCAGTCTGCTCGCCTTCCTTGGGGAGCAGCTGTTCCATATGGTTACACCAGGACGGTAGCGGATGAAACCAG
>PGXU01000076.1 GCA_002839335.1 Spirochaetae bacterium HGW-Spirochaetae-4 | reverse complement strand
CCATTTGTATGCGGTAGCCGCATACGGTTAGTTTTTTTTTCCAGTATGCATGGTGAATCCACGATTTGCAAACTGGGGGTCACTTCATATTGTCTTGGGACTTTCACCCAAGAATGATGACATGCCCGTCATACAAAAAAGGGACTTACCACACCAGGTGTGACAAGCCCCTCTTGTACAACAAGGAACAGATTAATCGATTATTGCAAGGATGTCGGACATGTGAAGGATAAGGTATTCTTCACCATCAGTCTTGACTGAAGTGCCTGCGTACTTGTCGTACATGACGCGGTCGCCTTTCTTCACCTTGATGGTCTCGTCATCGCCAATCTCGAGTACGTGCGCAATCTGTGTCTTCTCCTGGGCTGTTTGCGGAATGAAGATACCGCCGGCAGTCTTCTCTTGGATCTGCTCCATCTTTACAAGTACTCTGTCTCCCATCGGTTTGATAGTCATAAGTTCCTCCTGTATGCTGTATTCTCTGTTTTATTGGATATTGATATGAAATCCTCTTGCAATATACGCACAAAGAAGCATGCGGTCAAGCAATCGCGCAAAATACATTCGTATCCTGCGAACACACCCGATTTATCTCTGGGAAGGACTTTCCGATAGAAAAATCTCTGTGTATATTGTGTGTGTGAAAGGGGAGCGAACGGTGAAGCAGACAACGGACCAACGATATAGGAAAGCACTCAACATCTGCTCGGCGAACTTGTCCGGTGAGCAGGGAAAGG
Organism: Spirochaetae bacterium HGW-Spirochaetae-4; assembly: GCA_002839335.1. Classification (GTDB taxonomy): domain Bacteria; phylum Spirochaetota; class Spirochaetia; order Sphaerochaetales; family Sphaerochaetaceae; genus UBA8525. Next base: position 15,161 of record PGXU01000076.1, on the reverse strand, counting down.
ATCCGCTTGAAAGTGCGGTATGCTTTTTCAGGATGGGTGTGGTCTTGAGTAGACTTGGAGAGCTTGGTGGCGCGATCCGTTGCTTCAACGACGCCTTTCTCTTGCGGGACCTTTCGGATGAATTGCAGGATTCGCACAATTGGCGTGAATTCCACGATGTACAGATGGCGATATATATTCTTGGAAAAAGACGGAAGGCAATAGCTTCCCTTGCAGAGGGTGACATGGTGCATGATTTGATCAAGCATCGTTGGCAACAACTGCAGGTGGAAATCAAAGAGTCTGAGATTCCCTTTCTGGGAAAGGATTTGAGCTCTTGGTTCCAGACGGTGCATATAGATTTCCCCTGGGAATTGGAAGAACTCGACGAGTTTGATGGTGGTCAAAATGGCCACATCGATGAAGTTGACCTGCTCGAGTGTGTCAGAATTACCCAGTAACAGTGGTCTTTTTGTTGGCTGTGTCATTTTGATACACCTTTTTCCCGGATTTTGGGACACCTGGCCGGAATGTCCTATTTGTAAGAATTGCAAAAAAATCCTCCAAGTCTAATCGATATATGTAATTGAATGATTTTATCGATGGTTTGTGGCATGTTGGCATGAATCTTGCATCATAGATGACAGGAGGACCTACCATGATCCAGAACGCCAAAGTGTTGAACGAAAACGACCAGTTCGATGACGAGAACATCCTCTCCATGTACTTGAAAGAAATTAACCGCATACCACTTCTCACCCGTGAGGAAGAAGATACATTGGCAAGAAAATCCGCAGCAGGGGATGAGTTTGCCAGAAAACGGATGATCGAATCCAATTTGCGGTTTGTCGTAAATGTTGCCAAAAAATACCAGAACCAAGGAATGCCTCTGATCGATTTGATCAACGAAGGTAATATCGGGCTCATGAATGCCCTTGAAAAATATGATGTAGACCGTGGATACCACTTTATCAGCTATGCGGTCTGGTGGATCCGTCAGGCCATACTCAAAGCGATTTGCGAGAAGTCCAGGACTGTCAGGCTTCCGTTGAACCGGGCCAACGAATTGGTCCAGATCCAGAAGATGCAACGGAAACTGATGCACGATACTGGTGATGAACCGACTATGGAAGAAATTGGAGAAGCCATGAATATGGATCCCCAGTTGGTCGGAGACTTGCTCTCAATCAGCAGGGATATGGTGAGCCTCGATGCTCCGGTGTATGGTGATCCCTCGAATTCGACGGTTGGGGATTTCATCGAAGACAATTACCGTTCCGCCGAGGATGCGTTGATGGAGAAATCCTTGCGAGACGACATCAATGAAGCGCTTGAGACACTCAGCGACAAGGAACGGGAAATCATCGAGATGCGGTTCGGTCTGAATGGAGCGATACCGATGTCCCTCAAGGAGATCGGCGAATTGTACAATCTGACCAAGGAGCGCATCCGGCAGATCGAGAAGAAAGCGATCGAGCGGATGAAGCAACCGACGCGCCTGAAAGCGCTTGAATCATATACGGCTTAACCGCCCCGGAAACCCTCCTTGCATTGACAGGGAGGGTTTTCTCATATAAATTGATAACCACGAATTGATTGCCAAACGGAGCGAGTGGAAAGGGACCACGAAGTGGTCACTCTCCCGAGCGAGTGCAGGCAACGTAAGGTTCCATACCCAGCCCCTTGGGGCGGAAAAGGAGGCGAAGCCTCCTTGGTCCAGGGCTTGCCTTGGGGGGTGTTGATGCCTTTCATTATAAAAACTCAAATTAGAGGGGGATTTCCATACATGGCAAACGGAAAAACGAAGTATGTGTATTTCTTTGGGGAAGGCAAAGCCGAGGGTACAGCGGCGATGAAGAGCCTGCTGGGCGGCAAGGGAGCGAATCTTGCGGACATGATGTCGATCGGACTTCCTGTTCCTCCAGGATTTACCATCAGCACTGAGGCCTGTGCCTATTATAGTGCCAACAATAGCGAATATCCTGCAGGCTTGCGTGAGGAAGTCCTGGCACATTTGCACCACTTGGAGAAAGTCATGGGTGCGAAGCTGGGAGACAGCGAGAATCCTTTGCTCGTTTCGGTCCGTTCAGGTGCGGCACAATCCATGCCTGGAATGATGGACACGGTCCTCAATCTCGGCATGACTCCCGATTCGGCAGAAGCCTTGGCGAAGAAGACCGGCAATCCCCGGTTTGCTTGGGACAGTTACAGACGTTTCATGCAGATGTTCGGAGATGTCGTGATGGGCGTTCCTCACGATGATTTCGAACATGCCTTGCAATCGGTCAAGACGGAACGGAACCGTGAGTTCGACACCGATATGGATGTCGATGACCTGCAGGAAGTGATCAAGCGCTATCGTGCCTTGTACAAGAAGAATATCGGCGAGGATTTCCCGACCGACCCGATCGACCAGTTGTTCAAATCCATCAACGCCGTCTTCGGCTCGTGGAACAACGAGCGGGCGATCAAATACCGCCAGATGAACGACATCCGTGGATTGTTGGGCACTGCCGTAAACGTGCAGTCGATGGTATTCGGCAACATGGGTGCCACCAGTGGTACGGGTGTCGCCTTTACCCGGGACCCATCCACCGGAGAGAACAAGTTCTACGGCGAATATCTGATGAATGCACAGGGCGAGGATGTTGTCGCAGGTATTCGTACCCCGCTGACGATCGATACGCTCAGAAAGGTCAATGAGAAGGTTTATGACCAGTTGGTCGGTATCCGCGATCTGCTCGAGAAACATTACAAGGATATGCAGGATATCGAATTCACCATTCAGGAAGGTACGTTGTACATGTTGCAGACCCGCAACGGCAAACGTACGATCTTCAGCTGGCTCCGCTCGCAGGTGGAGATGGTCGAGGAAGGGCTCATTTCCAAGGAGACCGCAGTCTCCCGTGTTCCCGCAGGTGAATTCAACAAGTTGTTCGCTCCGGTATTGGACAGCGAGGACATTGCGAAGCGTGGGCTTGTCGAGGTTGCCAAGGGTTTGAATGCAAGCCCCGGCGGCGCCTGCGGACAAGTGTATTTCTCCGCCGACAAGGCTGAGGAGATGGCTGCCATTGGCAAGGATGTGATTCTTGCCCGGATCGAGACCAGCCCCGAGGATATCGGTGGCATGGCTGTTGCCAAGGGTGTCATAACGACCCGTGGTGGTATGACCAGCCATGCGGCCGTAGTTGCCCGTGGTATGGGTTGCCCGTGTGTTTCCGGTGCCGGCGATATCGCGATCAACTATGCGAAGGGAACGCTGACCGTCAAGGGCGAGGTAGTGAAGGAAGGCGATTATATTTCGATCGACGGTTTTACCGGACAGGTCTTCAATGCCAAGATTCCTGTCAAGCCTTCTGAAATTGTCCAGGTCCTCAATGGTGTGATGAAACCGGAGGATTCCCTGTTGTTCCAGAACTACAACACATTCATGAGCTATGCCGATGAGATCAGGACCTTGAAGGTCCGTACCAATGCCGACACACCGACCGATGCGCAGATGGCAGTCAAGTTGGGCGCCGAGGGTATCGGACTCTGCCGGACAGAACACATGTTCTTCGGAGGCCAACGGATCATCAGCGTACGAAAGATGATCCTGGCGAACAACAAGATCGAACGTGAACGTGCGCTCGCCGAGTTGTTGCCGATGCAGCGCAGCGACTTCGAGGAAATTTTCGCGGCTCTCAATGGCCTGCCGGCTACCGTACGTCTCCTCGATCCTCCTTTGCACGAGTTCTTGCCGAACGACCACACGAGCCGACATGAAATGGCACTGCAGTTGAATATTTCTATTGATGAGATTGCCCAGAAGACCGCACAACTGCACGAGTTCAATCCGATGCTCGGGTTCCGTGGTTGCCGTTTGGCAATCATCTTCCCCGAAATCCTCCACATGCAGGTACGCGCGATCATCGAAGCAGCTTTGAATGTCACCGAAAAAGGTATCGAGGTTCATCCGGAGATCATGATTCCGCTTGTCGGACACTACAAGGAATTCGAATACACCAAGAAGCATGCGATCGAGACGATCGAGAAGGTCTTCGCGGAACGTGGCAAGAAGGTCGAGTACAAGATTGGAACCATGATCGAGGTCCCACGTGCCGCCATTACCGCCGACGAGATTGCGAAATCGGCTGAATTCTTCAGTTTCGGTACCAACGACCTCACCCAGATGACGTGTGGATTCTCCCGCGACGACGCGGCCAGCTTCCTCGGTCCCTATGTGAACGATACCGACAAGGGCTTCTACGAGTACGACCCGTTCGCTACGATCGATATCGACGGCGTGGGCAAATTGGTCAGCATGGCCTCCGAACTCGGCCGCTCGGTGAACCCCAAGATCAAACTTGGTATCTGTGGTGAGCATGGCGGAGATCCAAAGTCCATCGCATTCTGCCAGAAGGTCGGCTTGGATTATGTTTCCTGTTCGCCATTCCGTGTGCCGGTCGCACGACTTGCCGCGGCACAAGCAGTGATCAACAAGTAGCCATAATTACAACTAATGCGTCTTAGGAGGCCGGTTCGTTCGAACCGGCCTCTATCAATGTTCAGACTATAAATGATAGGATATTCTTTTGGAGGTGTGCCATGCGAACTCGCAAACGAATTTTTTCCGTTTCATTTCTGGTGACGCTAGTGGTGTGCCTGCTTTTGATACTGTTCACATCATGTGTCGGTTTCTCGGTCAAGACACCGGGGAATCGTCCATTCAAGGTCAAAACCCATGTGGTGAAAATCTCACTATCGCACACCGAAGTGCAAGACATGGAGTTGACCGGGAAAGAGCCTTCGTGGGCAGGACCTTTTTTTATCGCCTTGAGGGATACTGAAGTGTCCATGGCGTAGTCTGGACTTTACGTTGAGCATATCGATCCAGAATGACAAGAGGAAGGGTTGGAATTCAGCCCTTACAATGATCTTGGTTACATTTCTTTCGGATAGTATCAACATTGGAGCCGACACACATACTTGTAACAGTATTCGTTGTGGTCGTTTATGATTCCCGCGGCTTGCAAATGCGAGTATATCGTAATGGACCCCAGAAATGAGCAGCCCCGCCTTTTCAACTCCCCACTGATTTGATCTGACAATCCATTGCGAGCCGGAATATCCGTTCCATCCGCATGGCCGGGATACTCGACTGTCTTGCCATCGGTGAACGACCAGATGAAGGTATCGAACGATCCGAATTCCCGTTGTATCTCCATAAACACCCGCGCATTCTTGATGATCGCCTCGATTTTCTTACGGGAGTGTATTATACCCTCATACACCATGAGTCGTTGGATATCCAACTCCCCGTAGGAGGCGATTCTTTTGTAATCGAATCGGTCGAAAGCCGAGCGCATCGCGTCGCGTTTCTTGAGTATTGTCAGCCAGCTGAGTCCACATTGCATGACTTCGAGAGCCAGATATTCAAAGTGAGTCCTGTCGTCGTGGACAGGATCTCCCCATTCGGCATCATGATAGGCAACAAGCAACGGATTGTCACCAGTCCATCCACATCTACGCATTGTCTCTCCCGACGCGTTGTTTTCCAACGGCTTCAACCGATTGTCGTTCGGCTACACGATGGCCTTGAAATCCTGTGTATTGAACGCTTCCCTATCGAATTCATCCAACGAGTTCGCGACCAGAACCGAAGTGGTCATGTCGCCGGCGACATTGGTCATGGTCCTGAACATGTCGACGATGAAATCGACACCAGCCACCAGGCCGACCGCCTCGACAGGCAATCCGACGGTGGTCAACGTAATGACCGTGAAAGCCGTGGCTCCCATGGGCACCGCTGCGCTTCCGAGACTTGCAAGTACCGATACGATCACGATGAGCACGTACTGGGAGACGCTGAGGTCGATACCGAACGCGTTTGCTGCGAATACCGCGACCATGGCTGGAAAGATTCCGCCACAGGCATCCATGTTCATGACCGCACCGAGCGGGCCGACAAAGTTGGCTACACGTGAATTCACTTTCAACCTGTCGGTCATGGTGCTGATGGTCATGGTCAACGATCCAAGGCTGGAGCGGCTGGAGAATGCCAACAAGAGGGCGGGGCTGGCTGCACGATAGAACCTGATGGGATTGACTTTCGCGACCGAGGTAAGCAATCCTCCGTACACCACAACCAATTGCACCAGACAGGCCACCACCATGGCGACGACAAAGATACCAAGTGAAAGCAGCGCCGACATGCCGGTACTCGACAGCCAGTAGGTGGTAAGACCGAGCACACCGTAGGGGGTGAGTTTCAGCACGATCTTGGTCAGTTGCATGACAATTTGCAGGAAGCTTTCCAGGATATCCTGGAACGGTTTGACTGCCTCGGGCTTCTTGGTCTTCACCATGATTGCCGATACTCCAATGAAGATCGAGAATACCACCAATGGGATCATATTTGTCTCGGCGGCGGATTTGACGAAGTTGGATGGGATGAAATTCCTGAATTGGGAGAACAGGTTGGTCACCGTACTGGCTTCCCGTGCCGCCAGGTCGCCGATAGCCATTCCTGTTCCGACTGAGAATATGTTGCCGACCAACAACCCGATGATTCCAGCTACAGTTGCGGTGAACAGGAATATTCCGATTGTCCTGACGCCCATCTGCTTTAGTTCGGAGGTATTGCTGAGTTTGATCAGTCCGGCGATTATGCTTGTCGGTACCAACGGAATGATCAGCATGCGCAGCAAATCGACATAGCCGAAGCCGACTAGGGATACCCATCGTCGGACTTCCTGGTTGATCGTCTTCTCGGCATAGAAGAACAAAGCCAACCCGAATGCGGCGCCGAGCAGGAGGGCGACAAGTACCCGGATGGAAAACGACAGGTGCATCTTGCTCTTGAGCAATACCAGTAAGACTATCAGGGCGACAAATCCGAGCATCCACAGAATCACTTGCATACATACCTCCAAGTTCTATAGCTGATATAATCTATAGATATACTATGATATAGCTGAATGTCCTTCTGTAGTCAAGAACCTTTAGCAATTATCTTTTACAATAACGGTTGAAGTATGGTTAATACAATAGAAAGTTATTTCGAATCCCTTGGTTCGATGGAGGGAAAGTACATTCCAATTGTTTGGCATAAGTCAGATAATTATGATTATACCTATTTGTCGTCAAATTTGATAACCTTATGAAGAAAAACTTGATATCCAAGGGGATGCTATTATAATTAAAATTGTAATTCATCTTTGCCAATACCAAGGGGAACTGTCATATTAATTCGTAGAACCAATCAAAGTGCTGCATCGCTGGAGACGAACGCTCTACCGCTGAAAGAATGCCTGGCAAAGGTCGCGGTAGATGAAAATGACAAAGCATTTCCAGGTATTGATGTGGAAACTCACTGTACAATTGTCGGATTGGTTGCGAAGGAGCTTGTCGCTAGAATTCCTCCTTTCGTCAGGGAATCATTGTTCCCCGAAGGTGTCGAACTTATAGCCGCTGCACATGACATAGGGAAGGTGAATCCACATTTCCAAGAAAAGTTGCACAGGCTCCTGCCTTCCTATGTGCCCAACAGCGACACTACCTTGAAAAACGCCAAACCAGAGCTTGAAAAGAATATCGGGATGCATGGTGGGGTAAGCCAAGTCGCCTTGGATGGAGTTGGTCCTTTCATCCCTGAGATAGCAGGTATGCACCATGGATCATCTCCCGATTCTCTGTTCCTCCTACCGGAAGATACCCTCCTTGGGGGAGCTGACTGGCAAAAGGCTAGGATGGAATTGGTTGCACATCTGAAAGAATATTTCCAAACAGATTGGCCGAAAATTAATAACAACATCCAAGCAGCAGTGATCGCAGGACTGACTACTGTTGCTGATTGGATAGGATCTGGACCCATTTTCGAACAACTCTCAACCATCGATCCGGTGCAATTCGATACCGATGTTCGTGCTGCTATCGACCGTGCAGGATTCATATCTCCGATACTGAACAGAGGCCTCTCCTTTGAAGCAGTATTTCCTTCCTTCTCAGCAAGACCGATACAAAGCGACTTATATGAAAGTGTACAGGGTCCAGGTGTTTATATTCTTGAAGCTTTGATGGGATCGGGCAAGACTGAGGCAGCCCTCTATGCAGCATATCGGATGATGGAGTCTGGCCAAGCGAATGGTATTTACTTCGCATTGCCCACAAGGATTACATCCGAGAGGATCCAAGTAAGGATGAATAAATTCCTCAATGCAATACTCTCACCCGAGGATAGTCACAAGTCGCTTCTTGCACATGGGTCGGCTTGGATGACCGATTCCGATATGGGAGAGAATGCACGCCCTGGGTATGATTGGTTTGATTCGAGGAAGCGAAAACTCTTGGCACCCTTTGCAGTGGGTACGATTGACCAGGCATTGATGGCAGTGATGAACGTCAGGCACGGATTTGTACGTACTTTCGGCTTGGCGGGCAAGGTAGTGATTCTCGACGAGGTCCATACCTATGATGCCTATACGGGAACCATCATGGACAATCTCATCAGAGCCTTGCGTGAAATGGGTTCGACGGTGATCCTTTTGAGTGCAACTCTGACGGCAGAACGAAAACTGCATTTCCTGACCGATGGACACGAAAAACCGGAAAATATCTTGTTGTCACATTACCCACTTGTTTCCAAATCGATCGTCGGGAAAAGCATCGAATATTCCCTGTCTGTGGAACAATCGCAACACAACGTGCAAATTTCACTAATACACGATGGAGACGATCTATTGGAAACCGTCCGGGCAAAAGCCTTGGCAGGGGAGTATGTGCTTTGGATAGAGAATACTGTCCAAGAAGCCCAAATGGCTTTCAAGTCGTTTGCCAGTTGGGGCTATGCGAATGACATCCAAGTGGGTTTGATTCATTCAAGGTTTCCTATGACCAGACGGAGTGACCTTGAATCCTATTGGGTCGAAGCATACGGAAAGGAGGGCATATCCAAACGCAAAGGTATTGGGAAGGTTCTTGTCGGCACACAAGTATTGGAGCAATCCCTAGACCTTGATGCCGATCTCCTGGTTACCCGGATGGCTCCAATGGATATGATTTTGCAACGGATTGGCAGGCTGTGGCGGCATCGTGAGATAGATGATATTCGACCGGATGGAGCCAAACGGCAGGCGTACATTCTCGCTCCGAATCTGGAATATGCATTGAAGAATCCACTGTGGGCATTCGGTCCAAGTGGCAGGGTATATGCCCCTTATGTTTTGGCCAGAAGTCTGCTTGTTCTCCAGGAAACCAACACAATAACTGTACCCTCCGATATGCGGACACTCATTGAAGAGACATACCGTGAACGGATTGAAATTTTATCTCCTATGAACGAAGCGAAGCATGAAGTCGTTAAGAATAGGGAGGCTCTTCAAAGCTTCGCCAACAACAGCATGACGATGATAGGAAGAGCCGCATCCGACACGATTATGACCCGCTATTCAGAACTGGCGACGTGCGATGTGCTGTTATTACAGGACGGTTCGGATCTTGCACATGGAGTGTTTGAACTAATCGATGGAGAGATTCTCCAAGTGCCGTGTTCAGCAAGTCTTGACTTACTTCAAAAAAAACAATTGGCCAAAGCCTGTATGCTTCGGATGATCACCGTACCCAACTATCTTGCTCCCGATCCAGTAAGCGTCCAGGAACTTGTCCATTTGCGACCCTTCCTCTATGTCTCGGATAGTGAGGAAGAGCGTCTGAGAGTTGCCATACTGCGTCCGAGCGGACGTATCCATGGCTTGTCAGGTACGGAAGCGAATGAAAAATTTGAGTTGGAGTATTCTCCTTTGCTTGGATATGCAACGAAAAAAAAGGAGGGCCTATGAATAATAGGTTCAATCTGGTGGATGAACCGTGGATACCTGTCGTCGACCACCCGAGGATATCACTATTTGAATTGTTCAGTGATTCTACTTTAAAGGCAATCGGTGGCAATGCTATTCAAAAACTAGCCTTGCTAAAGCTGTTTTTGGCAATTGCACAAAGAGCCTATACTCCAATCGATGACCAAGACTGGCAAAATCTCGACAGTCTGGGATTGGCAGCAAAGTGTTTGGAATATCTGAACAATCACAAGGATTTTTTCTGGTTGTATGGTAACAAGCCGTTTCTCCAAAAGCATGATCTGGAGGAGCGGAATACCAATAATGGAGACCCAATACCGGTAAGTATCCTTGGAAGGGACTACATGCCTGACTTGGCATCCGAGAACGATTCAATTCTGTTCGAATCCCAGAAAGAGCATTCGCTCTCAGACGCAGAGAAGGCAGTCTTTATCGTCACTTTGATGAACTATAGCCTCGGTGGCAAACGTGTGGCAAAGGGCGTTTCGCCCTGGACAGACGGGTATACAGGGAAAACGACCTCAGCAAAAGGTGCTCCAAGTATAGGCAACTACGAGGGGTACTTGAATTCCCACCTTATGGGCGAATCCATCCTGGATACCATCTGGTTGAACCTGTTCACAAGGGATAAACTGGAAAAGTATCCCCAATGGAAGGATGACAATCTCATCCCTCCATGGGAAGAAATGCCCACTGGCGAGGATGATCGAATAGCACGAAGGTTGAAGGGTAGTTTCATGTCAACACTCTGTGCTCTGAGCCGGTTTGTGTTGCTTCAGGATGATGGAATCATCTATGTCGAGGGATTGCAGTACCCGTCCCACAAGGACGGTTGGCGCGAACCTTTCATGACCTATACTTCCGATGGGAAAATACTCTGGTGCAATCCTGCGAAGAAACCATGGAGAAACCTTACCGCTTTACTCAGTACCGCTTTCAATGTGAGCAATTCAGCCTTTGATTGCCCACAAATCAGTCTGTTCCTCTTACGTGCACGTAAAGTCAGGAAAACAATCGGCATCTGGTCTGGAGGATTGAAGGTACGCACCACCGCTGGAGACACGTCTGTCAAACAAACCGATGACTATATCGATACCGAAATATTCCTCAGAACAGATGACTTGGGTGATCCATGGTTTGCTAGCCTTGAGAATGAGATGCAAGCACTCGACCAGCTTTCCAAATCACTTTGGAGCGCCGTGAACAGATATTATGAAGAATTGGGCAGCAAGCGGAATCCTGTCATCGACAAGGTTCTTGAGATGTTCTGGGAACTATGTGAGCGACATGCACAGACTCTCGTATATATTTGCGATGATGCACAGCAGAGACATCGTTTGCGGCTCACATTCGCAGACTATGCGAATCAAGCCTATAACAAATATTGTCCGAATGATTCAGCCAGGCAGATGAGTGCGTGGGTACGGCATGCACCATACATTCTCAACTATATCGCTAAGAAATCAGAGGAGGTGCAACTTGCCAACTGATAGGAGCGTCAACTTTGTCAATTATGTGATCAAAGAAGTCAATGATGACAAGGGAAAGGGCTTTGGAGCAAAATTGCGTAAAGCCGATAATGAGAACACGGAATATCAAAGCTGGGAAATCTTGTCGAGATGGGTGAATCTCGAATGGGAAAGCGATAGGAAAGCCTTCGCTTTGATAGGGGCAAGCATAGCAAGGGTAAAACCTGCCACGGATGGAAAACTCTCCATTGGCGAAGCATTACGTATGGTACACCTGAAGGACAAGGATATCGGGGACCTGGAAAAATCCTCCTCGGCACTTCGTTTGAGACGCATCCTTGCGTGTAAGGAAAAGGATGAGCTCATGGATATCCTCAAACCTGTAGTCAGGTATGTGGAATCGAGTGGTCTTCTTTTGCAACAAGCCCGATTGCTTGATGAAATCCTGTGGTTCAACAACGATGAGAGCCGTGAAAGGACCAGGGCAAAGTGGGCACGGGATTTCTTCAGAAAAAAGGAGGAATCATGATTGCTTCCGTAGTATCCCTGGATAGGCAGGCCATACAATCGTTGAAGATTGCAGACCCATACACGATACACAAATTCGTATACAGTCTGTTTCCAGGCAACCGACGTCAATTTCTTTATTATGACCAAGGAGGGGATTTGCGTTTCAAGCGGATACTGTTGGTGTCCCAGGAACAACCCCTTGTCCCGGAAATTGGAAAGATAGAATCAAAGTTCATCCCTAATAGTTTCCTTGACCACCAAAGGTACGCATTCCAAGTCTTGCTGAATCCGGTGGAACAGCCATCTGGAAGCAATAGAAAGGTGCCTGTTGTCAATAAGGAATCATTACGCGTTTGGTTTTCGCGACGTCAAGAGTCATGGGGTTTTACCACAGACATTGATATGCTCGAAATATTCAATATGGGGGTTCAGATATCCCGAAAAAATGGAATGGACATAACCCACAACATGGCGGAGTTCCGAGGAATCCTCGAGGTGGCTGACCGTGAATGCTTTATCCACAGTTTCACCGATGGCATCGGAAGGGGAAAGGCATTTGGTTTCGGATTATTGCAATTACGACCACTAAAAAAATAATTAGAAGGAGAAATTGTCATGGACAATACGTACAAAGGTAAGAAATTAGAGTTTCATATACTGCAGAGTTTTCCAGTCACCTGTTTGAACAGGGATGATGTCGGAGCCCCAAAGACAGCGATAGTGGGAGGTGTCACACGAGCTCGTGTCAGCAGCCAGGCTTGGAAAAGACAAGTCCGGTTGGCAATGCATGATTTCGGAATCAAGCTTGCCGTGCGGACGAAATTCGTGGAAGACAAGATAGCTCGCCTCTGTATTGAGGATGGGGCGAACGAAGAGGTTGCGAAGGAAATCTCCAATGTGATTGCGGCTTTGCTTACCAAGGATACCTTGCATTTCTTTACCGATACCGAGGCGAGGGCACTCGCTACATATGCGCAGGATGTTGGTTATGATAAGCAGAAAGTTAAGGATAAGGAAGTTTCAAAATGTCAAAAGGAAGCTCTGGGCAAGAGTCTTCAAAACCTTGAAGGTTTGGATATTGCCTTGTTTGGTAGGATGGTAGCGCAAGCGACCGACTTGAATATCGAGGCGGCTGCATCGTTCTCCCATGCGATCTCAACTCACAAGGCAACCTCCGAGGTCGAATTCTTTACCGCTTTGGATGATGAGAAGCCTGAAGCGATGGGCGATTCCGGTTCCTCGCATATGGGCAGTCTTGAATTTAATTCCGCTACGTATTACCGCTATGTAAGTCTTGATCTCGGGCAACTGGTGAATACCCTTGGAGGTGACGAGCAGCTTGACAAGGCAATCGACGCTTTCGTCAAGGCTCTCTATGTAGCTGTCCCCTTTGCGAGGCAGGCAACCCAATCGGGAAGCAACTTATGGGACTATGCACGTGTTTCGGTGAGAAGAGGTCAGCGGGTCCAGGCGTCGTTTGACAACCCTGTAAAGGCAAAGGGTGAAGGATTCTTGAAACCCAGCATTGAAGCCTTGGATTCATTCCTGGACAAGAGGGAGAAACTCTCAGGCTCACTGTATGGCAAGATTGCTGAATTCCGATGGGGCGTTGATGAGAATTTCAGTATTGATGGCCTGATTGAGGGTATCCAGAAATCAATGAGGGGATGACATGGGTATGAAATATCTCCTGTTATGGTTGGAAGGGCCGTTGCAGTCCTGGGGTTATGATTCGAAGTTCGGAAGACGCGAGAGTCTTAGATTCCCAACAAAATCTGGCATATACGGCATGTTCCTCGCTGCTCTTGGTGCACAGGGACCACAAGTCGACCTTCTGATTAAGTTGGCTGCGTTCAAGCAGACTGTGATCTCCTGCGTTCCTCGAAAACCTGGGCAGAAGAATGATCTGGATACTGATGTGAGGTTGCAGTCCAATCCTTTCTTGATGGATTTCCAAATGGTAGGAAGCGGGTACGATGAAAAAGATCCGTGGCAGAAGATGCTGATTCCAAAAAAGAGTGATGGTAATCCAGCTGTCGGAGGTGGATCGAAGATGACCTACCGATACTATCTACAGGATGCAAGGTTCGCCGTTATTCAAGAGTTGGATTACGAAATGTCCGATACCATTGCGAGGGCACTACAGAATCCTGTATATGATTTATCACTCGGAAGGAAAAACTGCGTTCCAACTGACTTCATCTATCGTGGTACATTCGATTCTTTCGAAGAAGCTACAGCTATGGCCGAGTCTCTTATGATGGAAAAAGATCTGGGGGTGTCATTTTTAGTAAGAGATGAGGAGGGGGAGGGAGACCAGATGGTCCTGCATGACGTGCCACTCCAATTTGGGCAGTTCAAGAAATACAGGGACCGCACGGTGACCATAATTCAACATGAATGATTCAACAGAAAATGGAAAACGGCTGTTCATAAAGGTCCAACGAAACAATCTCCCGCAAGTTTGCGACAAGTACCCGTTCATCTATTTAGAACGTGGAAGATTGGAGATCGATGATAGTAGCGTGAAATGGATCGATTCAGATGGCAATCTGGTGCGGCTTCCAGTGGCTACAATCAATTGTTTGCTTCTTGGACCGGGAACCAGTGTGACTCATGAGGCGGTCAAGGTCATGGCAGCAGCCAACTGCGGTGTATGTTGGGTCGGGGAAGATAGCCTGCTGTTCTATGCGGTAGGACAAAGTCCCACCTCCGATACGAGGAACCTTCGCAAGCAACTGGAATTGTCAGCCAATGATAAGAAACGGCTGGAAATAGCCAGAAGGATGTTTCTGAAACGTTTCCCTGAGGATGAGGTGTCAACCAAGACTCTTAATGAACTCATGGGAATGGAGGGTAAGCGGGTACGTGCATCGTATGATGAATATGCTCAGAAATATAAGGTAGGTTGGGTTGGTCGCTCTTATGTTCCAGGAAAATTCGAAATGAGTGATTTGACCAACAGTATTCTGACTTCGGCGAATGCTGCGCTATATGGTATCCTCACCTCGGCAATTTACTCGATGGGCTTTTCTCCGCATATCGGATTCGTCCACTCTGGTAGTCCACTACCTTTTGTATATGATATGGCCGATTTGTATAAGGAGTTTCTTTGCATCGATCTTGCATTCTCTTTAACGGTGGAGATGTGCGGACAATACAACAAGTACAAGGTTGCTGAAGAATTTCGCACCAAGGTTATTGAAATGGATCTTTTGGGGAGAATTGGTGATGATATCAAAGCGGTTTTGGGAATGTAAGCATGGTTGTTGTTATAGCGAATGACTTGCCACCAGCGGTGAGAGGACGGATGAAGCTCTGGTTTGTTGAAGCGAGGGCAAATGTATTTGTCTCAGGCATAAAGGAC
>PGXU01000126.1 GCA_002839335.1 Spirochaetae bacterium HGW-Spirochaetae-4 | reverse complement strand
CTCCGGCCTGGCGTGCCAATGTGCCGATGAAAATCGTTCCGGTATCGACCAGGACCGACTTTGTCGTCTCGGCTGCGGGCTGCTTGTTGTAGAACAGGTATGGAATGTCGTTCGCATCGAACATGTCGACCAACACCTGCCCGTTCGCTACTTCGGCAAGATTGATGATAACCATATCCGGCTTGTCACCGACTATGATGGTCGCCTGCTCGATCTGCTTGGCCATATCGTCGGCTGCATCGTACATGGTGAGCTTGATTTCCTTCCCAAGTTCCTTCGAATAGATCGCTGCCCACTTGTCCATTGCGGCGCGGACCGTCGATCCGTAGGTGTCGTCATATTTCCAGACAAGTACGCGGACGTCCAGGGCATCGTCACCCGCTGTTTCCTTTGCGCCTCCGGCAAACAAACTGAACGTCACAGCCAACAGACACAATACCAAACCCCACTTTTTCATCTTCCACCTCCTAGAAAGATACGTGATACCCGAGTAATGCTTGTACCTTGGAATCCGAAAGGACATCACTGGTCAAACACATCTTCGTTATCCTGATGATACCTTACATTAACGTTACTGTAAATCTTTTTTTTTCGCACCGGTATGGAATGCATGGTACTATAAGTCATGCACTCGTATGTTGTTATGATTGCATATTCCTAAAGGAGACCGGTTAGGCATAGACTGTCGAGTGAATCGATTGAATGGCAGTTTTCCCTTGACAACCGGCAAGGAATTACCCATAGTGTATTTGTTGCATGCAACAAATACTTGGAGGATGACGATGGCAAAAACCATACTGGTCACCGGCGGTGGCAGGGGAATCGGACGGGGCATCTGCCTCAACTTGGCAGCGAAAGGATATTCGGTGGTGATCAACTACGCCGGCAACCGCGAGACTGCGGTGGAAACCCAACTCTTGTGCCAGGACGCCGCAACCGACGCCTCGCAAATCTTTACCATCGTCCAAGCCGACATATCCATTGCCCACCAGCGCGAATCATTGGTCGAACAGGCTTTTTCGGCGACAGGATCCTTGGACGGTCTGGTAAACAACGCCGGAGTGGGCCCGAAGCAACGGACCGACTTCCTCGACATGGCCGAGGAGTCATATGACCGTCTCATGTTGGTGAACCTGAAGGGACCGCTCATGCTCACCCAGCAGATTACCCGACGTTGGCGGGATACGGATACCCTGGCAGGCAAGACAATCGTATTCGTTTCCTCGGTATCGGCCGACATGGTCTCGATCAACCGCGGGGAGTACTGCATCAGCAAGGCAGGAGTAGGTATGGCCGCATCGTTGTTCGCCACCCGTCTTGCCGGAGAGGGTACATTGGTATTCGAAGTCCGCCCTGGCATAATAAAGACCGACATGACTTCGGCTGTCTCGGGAAAATACGACACGCTGATTGCCGGAGGGCTGGTTCCGCAGATGCGCTGGGGCACGCCTGAAGATATCGGTAGGACCGTCACCGCATTGTGCGACGGAGCGCTTCCCTTCTCCTCCGGGGCGGTGATCACTGTGGATGGTGGCCTCCATATTCCCCGGCTGTAACAGGCGCGAGCCGATGTGGCAGGCTATGGCTTGGGCGGTTGCAGATACGCACCCGACTGATAATCGGACCATACGCGTTCGAACCAAAAGGATTCGGCGGGAACCGGACGGCATTCGTCCAGACGTTCCAGAAGTTCCCCGTCCTCTCCAGCGGCGATCACCTGGACAACGTTCCGAAGACCCGTCTTCTCCGGTTTGATACGGTACTCTGCGAGCGCCGTATGAGCTGGTTCTCCGCTTGCGTCAACCACAAGGTACGAGCCACGGCTGCCACCCCCGTTCTCCAGATATCTTGCGACCGCATAGAGGTACCATTGTTGGGCTATCAGCATATGCCTGAGGCGCAGGGCCTTCGACAGCAGGACCTTGGGTACGGCGCTATCGGTGGTCAGGGCAGATGCGGCTTGTTCCTTCGCCTCCGCATATGAGCGCCCGACAACAACCGCCGACCTGATCGGTCCACCGGCCTTGCTCATCCGTTGTTGCATCGCATGGAGAATCGCATCGAGTTGCGCTTTGGATTGCCGGGGTGTGGTCCGCGCTTGCTCCGCATTGGAGACCCACCGATGTGACAATCCAAGCATTCCGGATACCGCAGGGGCGACCTCGGCAAGCACCTGTCCGACATCAAGGGCATCCGCCTGCCCATAGCCGGCGATCCGTGTGGCCGCACGTATGGCGCCCACTTGCCCCGAATTCAGGGCACTGCCACCCGGTCTGCTGACCCCATGGCTACCGTTGACCTCCCCAATGGGATACAGTCGGCGCCTATTGGTGGATTCCCACCAGATATCGGCATACAATCCACCGTTGTTGTGCTGGGCGCACACATCGACTTCAAGCAATTCGGAAGCCAGGTCGATACCGTTGCTCCGATACATTCCAATGGCACTGGGATTGAGCAGATGCAACCGCCCGATAGGTGAAGAGTCCCAAGCTCCCGACGCTTCCAGATACTCGAGGGCTGTCGAATCGACCTGGTCCTTGCCGAACGGGCCCCAGGAGGCATCGCCGGTCATGTTGGACCGATAGTCGAGGAATACCCGCCGACCTTGTATCCGGGTCTCATGGTACACCAGCAAATCTATCAATGAAGAGCCGTTGTCGGGAACCTTGGCGGCATCGAACGGCCACTGGTAGCCCTTGAGGAATACCGCACGGGTCAATTCGTGCCAACTGGAGAAATAGGGTACAAGGAATTCGACCGGATCGTTTCCCTGGGCGTCGGTACTCACATACCGCGGCAACACCTGTTGGTAACTTCCGCTGAGATTCCATCGGAATTTCGTGCTGGCCAGACCAAACTGCGATTCGGTCAGGTTCACCGCCTCCGCTCCGATCTCCATAGCCAATCCTATGCTTCCCACATGTACCCGTGGATACACCGAGGCGGCA